>JAMORZ010000158.1 GCA_027063295.1 Sulfurimonas sp. | reverse complement strand
GCTATAATCTTTCGCTTGTTAATCAAAAAAACTTATAATATGCAAAAAAGGAATCGCTATGGCACATATAGACTTGATAGAGTTTGAGAATATGACACCTGCTATACAGGAAAAAGCAAGACCTATCTTAGAAAAAACTGGTTCTCTTGGTGAGATCTTTAAACTCTTAGCACTTGATGAGAAGATCTACTTTGCAACTGATGGGATGGTACAAAAGTATCTCTTAGATGAAACACACCTCTCTTATGAGATAAAAGAAGCTATCGCACTGCTTATCTCAAAAGAAAACGGCTGTAAGATGTGTGTAGGTGTTCACAAAAACATCGCAAAGATGTTAGGACTAAGTGAAGAGAAGATTAAAGAGATTCTGCAAGGTGTTGATGCGATGAGTAACGATGCCAAAGACAAAGCACTTTTAAACTTCTGCATCAAAGCAGCACAAAAAGACAACTACAAAATCACAAAAGATGAGATAGAAGCACTCAAAACACTTGGCTGGAGTGACTTAGAGATTGTAGAAGCTGTAGCGATTACAGGCTATTTTAACTACATCAACACTCTTTCAAATGTTTTTGCACTTGGGGAATAAACTCTTGTCCTCATTAGCTTTTTACTTAGATTGATAAAGCTTTTTTTTAAATTCACTTGGACTGATATATTTTCCCCTCCGCTCTAAAGAGCCTTGTTCTTCCTCTTTTATCACCCTTTGTGTTTTTGGTTGGTAACGAGTTGGACTAGGTTGTGGTGTTTGCTTTAGTGATGTAGTACTTTGCACATCCATAGTCTCTATGAGATTTTCTTTTAAATTTGTAAGTACTGTTATCACACTGCCTAGATTTTCTTCACTAACTTCTAAGGTAATTGTAGCCATTTTTTCCTCCTGGTAATTGAGATACTCTCCACATAGTATGCAGATAAGTTGCAAAGATATTTTTCATCCTTACACCTCCATCTTTTGCAGTTTTTTTACTCACTTTATAAAGTTGTATATCTGTCTTTGGTAAGCTTATAGGTCGTGTGTAATGAAATGCATGCCCTTTTATCTCCACACCATCTAACTCACACTTATAATAACCCAAACGCTCACGTTTGTTTGTTAGTTCAAACGTTACAGGCAAGATCCCGCTCATCTGCTTCTCATCACAACTCTCACCCAAGTAGATAAACCCTGCACACTCTGCATAGATTTTTTTTGTTTTGGCATGCTCTTTGAGTGTGGTTTGAAACTGCTTTGCATTTTTTATGCGATTATAAGCACTCTTGCTCTCTACATAGCCCCCTGGAAGTATCACCATATCTGCTTCTTGTGGGATCGACTCATCTTTAGTGGCATCTACAAGCCTAACTTCACGATAAAGCTCTTTGAGATACTCTAAGTTGTCATGATACAAAAAGGAGAAATTTTCATCTTTGACTACCACACACAATTCATTGCGTTTTTCTATCTTCTCAAAAGGATACTCACTAACACTTTGCTGTTGTGTTAGCATAACAGACTCTAACAGATCCATATTGATATGTTCTAAAACCTCTGCACTTATCTGCGAGAGTTTATCTCCTTGTAGCTCTGCGAGATCTAATCCAAGATGGGTCGATGCTAAAGAGTCAAGATTCTTTTGTATCCAGCCACATACTTTTATGTGTGGCAACTCAAGCTCTATATACCTCTTTACAAGCTCATAGTGCATCTGCGATGAGACTTTGTTAAGGACTACTGCATTTATGGTATGATCATCTCTAAACTCATACATCCCTTTTAAGATGGCACTGATAGTGATATAGCTTCCACTTGCATCAAGTACCAACAGTGAAGGGAGCTGGAGTGTTTTTGCTATATCATAAGCACTACTGGTTTTATCCATCCCATCATAGTACCCCATCACCCCCTCGATAATAGCTACATCTTTATCAAAATAGTTCCAAAAGATCCATTTGAGCTGCTCTTCATTCATCATAAAGCCATCTAAGTTCACCGATGGAGTATGGGCTATCTTCTCATGAAACTGAGGGTCAATAAAATCGGGTCCACACTTGTAGGGACGGGTAGAGTTTTTGTAGTGGTGCAGCAATGCCATAGAGAATAATGTCTTGCCTTGGTTTGATGCTATTGCTGAGATAAGGAGTGCTTTTTTTTTCATATTTTCATTTTTTTGATATAATACCAAAACAGTAGGAGCAAGTTAAGAGGCTAGAGTCTCTCAACTTTAAAGCTCGCTTTAAAACTGCCAAGCTTAAAGTGAAGCTTTAGTATAAACCTTTTCATAGGTTCTCCTAAAGTTTTGGTGTGCCTCACATTATGTGAGAGCACAAAATTTTATCACCATTTCTCTAAATCCCCTCTAAATAAAGTTATAATTACAAAAAAACTACAAGGCAACTTTTTATGAAACGCTACAGACACTACGACAAAGATACAGCTATTATCCTCTCATGTTTTGGCTCAGTGATTGAGCAGGAAAAATACTTAGAGTTTGAAAAATATATACAAAACTCTTTTGAAAATATCCCTGTTTTTACTGCGTTTAGCTCCAAGATGGTTATCAAAGAGCTTGCAAAAAAAGGGGAGATTTATAAAAATCTCCCTCAGGTGATGGCAGATGTAGATATGGCAGGGTATAAACGATACATCATAGTGAGTGTAAACATCTTCCCAACAGATGAACATGAGGTACTTACTCGCATGGTGAAAGGTTTTCGTGAATTCTCTTTGGCAAACATTCGCTACACAGCTCCTCTGCTTTACAAAACAAAAGAGACATCCAACTACCTTAACTTTTTAGATGCAAAAGTGCGCGAAGCAAACGCAGATGTTATCAACCTCTACATCATCCATGGTGTGCCTGTGCTTAACCTTGGAGGGCTTGAAGCTGTCAACTATACAAGTAGTTTTTTAAAAATGATAAATGAAAAAAATCTCACATGTTCACTTGAAGGTGAATTTCCATTTTTTGCGATCAAAGATGCGATCAAACGCGATATCTTAAAACTCACAGATGGTGATAAGAGTACGAAAGTACAGATTATCCCTATGCTCCTTGTCAGCGGAAACCATTACGATAAAGATATGCAAGAGATTTGTCAAGAAGTTGGTGAGTATTGTGATGCTTCTATTGTGCCATCTATCACTCAAGATGAGAAATTCAATCTTTTAGGTCAACAAGAAGTTCGTGAGATCTTTAGAGCCAACATCGAAGTTGAGCTTAAGAAGTTAGGGCTCTAAAAAGGGGCAAAGCCCCTCTTGAGCTTAGTAAGCTTTACAAAGCTTTTTATCAAACAAAAAGAGACACTCGTTTGTTTTGTTAAACGCTTTTACAGCTGTTAACACCGCCAAATCAACTAATGGCTCAACAATCACTACTGCCATATAAGCACTACCAAAACTAAACACATTTGCTAAGTTCTCAGCACCAAAACCTTGCCCATAAAGTGCCCAAAACGCAACCCATGTAACGATAGAACCTTCCCAAACAATAGACATCTTAAGCATTTGAGAGTATGTAATATCTTTATAAGCAGTTCCAGCAGGGATAATCTTTTTCACTGCTGCATTTAAGATAAACATACTTGCAAGAAGTGTTGTTATATTGATACCATACTGTGGCAAGTCAAACGGTGCAAAGAAAAGCCCCTGAATCGCCAGACCAAGTATTAAACCAAACGCAGCTGGAGCAATACCAAAAACCAAAAAGATCGTTGTTCCCAAGATCAGATGCACTTCACTTACACCAATTGGGTAGTGAGGTAAAATCTCAAAACATGAAAATACTATCGCAGTTGCGATAAGTGTTTTAAGCATAAAAGAGATAGCACCATTTTCTTTGATGTTATCCCATCCTAATTTTGCAGCAGTACCTATCACTGCTACACCTGTTGTATAACCTAAGAGCATCTTTACTCCCTCTACTACACCTGCTTCTATATGCATCTATATGTCCTTTGTTCTTTAAAAATTATATATTGCGATAATTCTCGCATTATTGAAGTTATAATCTGCTGAATTACTCTGTTCTTTGTTATCATCCATAACATAGATCGCAGCTATTGTCAGATCTTTATGCTCATAAGAGAAACCTATATTTTGTTCTACCACATGAGCCTCTTGCCCTGCTGAATCTTTCTCACCACTAAAATCACCATAAGCATACAGTAAGTTAAAATCACCCACCTCATAACTCACACCAGCTACAATAGCTTGAGCATCTCTGTCATAAGTGATCTCATCTAGTATCATACTGTCCATACTTGTAAAGAGTGTTCCACCACCAAAACCAGAGAAGCTCTGTTTGCCTGTTTGTTTGCTTGAGTAGTTATAAGCGATATTAAGCCCCACACCATAGGCCACAAATTCACTACTCACACCCCAGATGGAAGCTTTCACTCCACTGTTGTCAAGTTCATCTTGTTTGAGATACTGTGCACTTCCGTGCAAAGCTATATCATCATTGAAATCTATCTTCCCTGTTACATCAACATAGTAAGAGTTGTTTGCCGTTGCATCATCAGCTTCACCGTTGATGTTGTAAAACCAAAAGTTTGTATCAAAAAGATCACTCTCATACAAAAATCCAGCCACATAAGTGCCATCTTTGCCTGTTTTTTGCCATGGATCATCAAGCCCCTCATCATCACCCTGCCAAGAAACAAGATACCCTCCAAGCACTGTGAGATGCTCTGTTTTGTATCTTGCTGCATACGCTTCAAAGGTGTTTGGTATCATCCTGATATCATCACTGTCAGCCAAAGGGGTATCAACCACTTGACGACCAAAACGCAGCTCGAGATCCTCATAACGGTAATGGATATAAGCTTCACTCAACTCTACATAAGATTTATCTTGAGTCGCAAGCTCATCGTTGTACTCCACTCCACTTCCTGAAAGTGGTGAGATAGCCTGCGAGGTAATAAACGCAGCACCCCCACCAAAACCTTTGTACTCTGCAAGCTCATATTTTAAAAGCCCACCAATGGCAGTGGCATACACATCTTGGTCATTTTTTTGATTGATATCAGAATAAAGTGTACGGATCTGCCCTGAGACAGAACCATCACTAAACATATGAGAAAATCCATCAACAATATCAAGCTCTTTCTTTTGTGGAGCTGTAACACTTCCAATAGCTTTTCTTACTGATGGGATACGATCTCTGTTTTGATCTTCTGTTGGAGCAGCGAATACACCCATAGCAAAACAACTCGCTACCAAACTAAGTTTTATTATTTTATCCATTAATTTTCCTAAAATATTTTATTTGCAAATGATAACCAATATCATCTTATATGTAAATTAACTCTTGTTGGTGGAGAAATAGCAGTATTTAAAGAGATATAATAATCTAAATAGATGTGAAAAAAAGAAAAGATTTTTAGTGTTTTTGATGTCAAAGAGCGAAAAAAACAGTTACAGTGACAAGCCTTGCTAGAGAGCTGTTGCGTTTGGCAGAGGGCGAGTTCATCTTCCTCTAGCTCTTCATACTCATCTGCTTCTATGCTGAGCTTTGTGTGAAAACTTTGCACACGAGAGATCTCTTGATGTAGTGATATCGCATTGACAGTTGCAGTGATGGCACTTAGGGAAAAATAGTTTTTTCCAAATCCACGAGGTAATTTCATAACAAAATTGTACTATAATTTCAAGAAAAAGAGAAGATATGGGCTATAGCGAGTGGTTTAAACAGCATGCACAAAAACACAAAAACATCGTAGAGAAACTTCGCAAACGCAACTTGAGCAAAGAGCAGATTGTGGAGTACTTTGATTTTGAGAGCATGAAAAAAGAAGAGGAGGATTTTTGTCCACTCTATGCAAAAGATAAAAAGTGTCACAACATCGACTCACTTAACTGCTATATGTGTGCCTGTCCAAACTTCCGTTTTGATGATGATGGGGTCAAAAAGCTAGAAGATAAAACCCTCTTTAGCTTTTGTGCCATCAACTCCAAAGATGGCAAAGCTGGAGTATATGGAGTAAAGATCCACCAAAACTGCTCCCTTTGCAGTGTCCCACATACCAAAGAGTATGTTCTTGAGCATTTTGAGTATGAGTGGACAAAGATGATGCAAAAGTGTAAACTCTGATGGGAGTACAAACGCAGCTCACCCTCAAAGAGGCTCAGGTACTCTTTAATGCATTTCATATAGACTCCCTCACACCCACACAAGATGGGGTAGTAGATACCACCTACCTGACAAAACACTATGTTCTCAAACACTATGAGCGAAAGATAGATTCTAAAATAGCCAAAGACAAAGCACTCTTAGAGACCTTAGCCAAAGCCTCACTCAACACCCCAAAACACCTTGCACACAACGGCTCATGGCACCTATACACAAGGCTTCGTGGCACCTCACCCAAACACACAACCCTTATGCACATACAAGCCCTTGCAAGGTTTCTTGCAAAACTTCACACCAAAACGCAACATCTAAAAAACCATGAGCAGTTTTTAGAACAATACCCCATACAAGAGAGACTCAGCTTTGTCAAACAAAAGTTTTATCTCTACTACAAAAAGCTCCAAACACTTCAAGAGCTCTCACTTGAAAATGATGGGTTTATCCATGGCGATATCTTTTGTGACAACACCCTCTTTGATGGCAACAAGATAGCTGTTTTTGACTTTATAGATGGTGGAGCAGGGAGTTTTGCGTTTGAATGTGGTGTGGCACTTCTTGCGTTTAACCCTCACAAAAAAAAGAGTTTTACCAAACTTTTTTTAGACACCTACAACCAAAAAGCACCAAAAAAACTCACATACTCTGAGGTGCAACAACAGATACAAAACGGAGCAAAACTCTATGCACTACTTAGAATCTGTAAGTATGGTAGCACGAAGAGGGCTAAAGAGCTAAGTAAGCACCTCATCAAGTAGGTTTTTGATTTTCTGCACCTCTTTATCTGAGAGTGTTGCTAGTTTTTTGATAATTCTGCTGTTATCTACCGAACGGATATGAGCTATAAGTATATCTGAGTCTTTTAGAAGGTTTTGCTGAGCTTTTACTCTATAGCGGAGTGGCTCTGCATCATCGATGAGTTGGGAGCTTAGAGGCAGAACAACTGTTGTTTTGTAGCCACCTTTGTTAAGCTCATCATTTTGCAGTACTAAAGCAGGACGAATCTTGCCCACTTCATTACTCTTTTTTATAGGGTTGAAGTTAACTAAAATAATATCACCCCTAGAGTGCATCATCTAAGCTCCCCTCTAACTCCACATACTCTGCATAATCACTCTTCATAGTTTTTTGCATCGCTTTTTGCATTCTGCTTTGTTTGTTTTTCTCCAAACTCTCAGCATAAAATACAATCGCCTCACGTATTACATCGCTCTTTTTTTTGTGAAATCTCTTGGCAACAGAATTGAGTACCTCTTCGAGTTCACTATTAAGTCTTACTGTAGCAACCATATCCCAACCTTTGTAGTTTGTAATACAGTATTATATCATATCATTTTAATACGAGATAAACACATTTGGGTACTATTTTTTTAAAACATACTAAAAATTTTCGCTAAAATACCTTATGCAAATAACAATAAACGACTACAATATGCAAAATATAGAAACTTTTGGTGAGATACTCAAAAAGACTCCCTCTGAGATGATCAACGAAGCACTTGAGCTTTACTTTGAGGAGCAGCAAAAAGCTTTGCTTGAGCGAAATCTTGAAAATGAAAATGCCATGACAAACCTCAGCTTTGATGAGTTTTGGGAGGATGTGGAGGTATGATGACTCACGGTGCAGATATCTACACCTATGCAAAACTTGCAGGGTGCAAACCAGAGCAGATGATAGACTTCTCTTCCAACATCAACCTCTATCAACCATCCATGCAGCTCGATACTGCTTCACACCATATCGAGCGTTATGCAGATAGCTCGTATGCTTCACTCAAAACTGCCATAGCCAACAACTATGAGATAAAACCATCACAGATAGCTCTTTACAACGGTGCTACTGCTGCCATCTATGCACTTTTTTCTCAACTCAAACCAAAAAAAGTCTACCTCTATGCACCTCTGTATGGGGAGTACCAAAAAGCTGCATTTCGTGCCAAAAAGTTTGTAAGCAAGATCAATCGTATCGATGATATAGAAAATCCACCAAGCAAAAACTCCATCGTTGTGTTTGTCAACCCTTCTACTCCAGAGGGGGAGCATTACAACCTTGATGCACTCCTCAAAATGTGGATGAAACGTAAATGCACTATCATATTAGATGAGAGTTTTTTAGAGTTTGAAGCACTCAAATCTTACAGAAATGAGATACAAAACTACAAAAAACTCTATATTATCCAATCTTTTTCCAAGTTCTACTCCTGTGCTGGGGTGAGAGTTGGAGCTGTTTTTGCACATAAAAAAAGTATAGAAAAGCTCTCAAAAGAGCTTTGGAACATCTCCTCACTCGATGTTACATTTTTAGAACAACGACTAAACGATACTACATTTAAAGAATACTCACGCAAACTGCACAAAGAGCAAAAAGAGGAGCTGCAAAAGATTTTAGAAGAGTGTGGGCATTTTGATGAGATTGTTCCAAGCGATGCAAACTTTATCCTCTGCTATAACCCAAGAGGAAAAGAGCTCTTTGAGCATCTCCTTACACATAAGATTTTAGTTAGAAGTTGTGAGAGCTTTGACTATCTTAGTGAAAACTGGCTGCGTTTTGCCATCAAAGATAAAAATGCACACAAAGAGCTACAAAAGACTCTTGAGCTTTTTAGTAGATAAGTTTATATCCTACTCCATACTCTGTTTTTAGGTAGGTGGCTTGATTGCCATTGTCACCTATCTTTTTTCTTATGTTTTTAATGTGGTTATCCAAAGAGCGGTGTGATGAGAGAGATGAGAGGGAGTGAACAAGTGTTTCACGAGAGAGTGTTTGACTTTTATGCTCAATGAGCATAGAGAGTATCTCATACTCGATGGTGGTAAGTTCCAACGACTCCCCTTTAAAAAAGATCGTAGAACCTTTTATCTCAAATACTTTCTCTTTCTCTTTAGATACATCCATCTCACTTGCTTTTCCAAGCTGTACCCAGATGCGAGCTTCCAACTCCTCAAGATCAAGAGGCTTGACCATATAATCATTTGCACCAAATTTAAATGCAGAAACTTTTATTTTTGTATCGCTGTAAGCACTTGTGATAATAATCGGAACAGATGTATATTTTCTCACATTTTTTAATAGTTCAAAACCATTAAAATCTGGTAAGTTGATATCTAAAACCATAACATCATACGAGTTGTTTTTGATATGTGCATATCCATCAGTTGCCGTAAATACCGTTGATACTTGAAATCCACAATCAACAAAATAACTCTCCATTATCTCCGCTGCAAGCTCGTCATCTTCAACAACCAAAAGGGAGATGTGTTCCATATAAATACCACCAAATAACAGATTTAACAGATTTTAGTGTAAATCTGCTTAGAATTGCATTATATACTTCCATCACGAAAGTGAGGTAAAAGTGAATATAATAGATCTACAAAACAAAACTACATATTTTAGCATTGTTTTACTTCTTGCATTTTTGTACTACACTACGGGTGCGATCAGTCTTGATGTCTTTTCTGGTCACAAAATCGTCAATGTTGGGGTTTTTGCATCTGAAGGGTTTGCTCTTGCATTTATACTTTTTTTCGGTCGCTCTGTGTGGCCAGGTATCTTTTTGGGTCAATTTCTTCTTGCGTACTCCAACGATATTGGTGCACTTGCATCAGCAGAGATCGCTGCTATTAACTCCTTTGAAGCACTTATAGCACTTAGAATCTTCCAAACACTTAAATTTGATCTCGGCTTTACACACTTTAAAGACTTAACACTCTTTATCAGTGTTGTTGCACTTATCTTGCAACCTTTTAGCTCTTCTATGGCACATATAGTTCTTTATTCCCATACACTTGTTGGAGCTGATGAGTTAGGATTTTCTATCTTTTCGTGGTGGTTTGGAAATGTTATGGGGCAACTTCTCATCACACCTTTTGTGCTACTTTTTTTACAAAACTATAAAAATATCAACCTTTTAGAGTATATCCTCTACCCATTTGGTTTTGCTCTGTTTCTCTACATTTTAGAGATCCATTTTGCCATCACAAATGTTTTGCTACTGCTGAGTATCTCCCTTTCTGTTCTTGTTCTTATAGTCTCACAAAAAGGGATGCTTTATGGAAGTGCTATCAATGTTCTTATCGCCATGACCATCTCTTATGCTGTGTATAACAACTTAGGGATTTTCCATCTCAAATCAACCCTTGACAACATCATAAACTACAATCTGTTTGTACTTGCTCACATCTTGGCTAGCTTTATTGTAGGTATCCGCCTTGAAGAGAAAAAACGTAGTGAGGATGAACTCAAAAAGATTATCGCTCAGGAGATAGAAAAGAACCAAAACCAACAACTCCTTCTCATCCAACAAAGCCGTTTGGCACAGATGGGGGAGATGATAAGTATGATTGCCCATCAATGGAGACAACCACTCAATGCTCTTACACTCTCCAACCAACTTCTTGTAGCAAAGTACACAAAAGGAAAGCTCGATACAGAGAGTATGGAGTATTTTAAAAACACATCAAAAGAGCTTATCACACAGATGTCTCAAACCATAGATGACTTTAAAAACTTTTTTACACCAAAACAAGAAGAGGAGCTGTTTTGTATCAACGATGTTGTAGAGTCGATCCTTAACATTGTTGCAGATATCTACGAAAAAGATGGTGTTGAGATCTCATTTCATGCACAAGAATCACTCTACACACTCGGGTATCCAAGTGAATTGGGACAAGCTATCTTAAACATTACAAACAATGCCAGAGATGCTCTCAATGAAACAAACCCATCAAGCAAACAGATCATACTCAACTTAAAAAAAGATACTAAGATGATCATACTTAGCATTCAAGACACAGGAGGTGGTATTGATGAAGCTATTCAAGAGAAGATCTTTGATCCTTACTTCTCAACTAAAACACAAAAAAATGGAACAGGGCTTGGTCTTTATATGACACAAATGATTATCAACAAACAAGGTGCTCGCCTTGAGCTTACCAACACAAATAATGGTGCACTCTTTCAAATTTATCTTAAGGAGAAGAAAATATGACAATGCAAACTATAAGAACCCAGGACAAAAGATTAACAAATATACTCTATGAGCAACTCAATGAATATATTAC
This sequence comes from Sulfurimonas sp., assembly GCA_027063295.1. Lineage (GTDB taxonomy): Bacteria > Campylobacterota > Campylobacteria > Campylobacterales > Sulfurimonadaceae > Sulfurimonas. The sequence continues at coordinate 19,613 of JAMORZ010000158.1, read as the reverse complement.
AAAACCGATACCAGAACAAAAACTTGAACTAACTTTGCAAAAAATCTTTGAAGAGATTAGAAGTGATAAAAGGTTACAAAAAGATATTATTGTAATTGATGAGAACTTTTACTGGAACAAAGAAACTCAAAAGATCTTCTATGATAAAAAAGAGATCCACCTCACAAAAAAAGAGCGTGCTTTTTTGGCACTGCTGTTCTCTGGTGTTCATCGTGATTTTAGTTATGAGCAGATTAGCCTTACACTTTGGGAAACAACAGAATCAAAACAAGATACACTCAAAACCCTTGTCAAAACACTTAGAAGAAAGCTTCCAAGAAATATCATCAAAAATATCTTTGGATATGGCTATACTCTAGATTTTCGCAAAATGTGATATACTTTTGATATCTTAGATCTCAAAAGGTTTGCACTTCTTATGCACTCACTCAGTATTTTTGGCACAAGCAGCGATGCTGGAAAGTCCACTTTGGCATTTGCCATCACCTATCTGCTTCACAAAAGGGGTATTCGCATCGCCCCTTTTAAAGCACAAAATGTCTCCAATAACTCCGTAGTCACCGACAAAGAGCATGGTGAGATAGCCATCCCTCAAGCGTTTGCAGCTGAAGCGATTGCTCTTGAGACCTCTGTACTCTTTAACCCCATCTTGCTCAAATCTGGAGGGAAAAACGCAGCCCATATCATCATCAACGGCAAGAGTATCGGCAGCAGCGATGTTTGGAGCTACTATCGCAATATGAAAAAACTTCGCCCTGTGGTAAAGCGTGCGTTTGAGAAGCTTCAAAGTGAGTTTGAGTGTGTGGTGGCTGAGGGTGCTGGAAGCCCTGTGGAGCTTAACTTAATGGAGAAAGATCTCTCCAACATCTATGTAGCCAAAGAGTTTGACACCAAGATAGTACTTGTCGCGGATATACAACGAGGTGGAGTGTTTGCTTCTATCTGGGGAGTGTACAACCTCTTGCCAAAAAAACTCAAAAAAAATGTTATCGGTGTTATCATCAACAAGTTTCAAGGGGATATGAGCCTTTTTGATGAGGGGGTTGAGATTATCCAAAAAGAGTTTGGGATCCCTGTGCTTGGTGTGATTCCATATTTGCCTTTTAATCTTGGTTTTGAGGACTCAGCTTCTCTGATGGGCTATACCCAAAACACACAAGATGCCATCATCACCGTTGGGGTGATCAAACTACCCCACATCTCTAACTTTACAGACTTTGAGCCACTTATCAACGATGCTGAGTTGGAGCTGCGTTTTATCTCCAGCCCCTTAGAGATGCAAAGTTGTGATCTTATTATCATACCAGGAACAAAAAGGGTGGTAGATGATCTTGAGTGGCTCAAAACTAGAGGGTTTGAGCCATACCTTGCAAACAAAGAAAACAGAGTGATAGCTATCTGTGGTGGGTATGAGATGATGTTTGAGAGGATCTTAGATCCACACAGTGTGGAGAGCAAAACACAAGAAGTAAAAGGGTTTGGGCGACTCAAAGGGGAAGTGCTGTTTCAAAAAGAGAAGATCGTTAAAAAAGGGTGTTACAATCAGATGGGAGTTATGTGTAAAGGGTATGAGATACACAACGGCACAACCAAAAAACGCTCCAAAAACAAACGCAACTTTTTTGGGACATTTCTCCATGGTATCTTTGAGAGCAATCCACTGCGATATAAGATATTTCATGAAATAAACGCAGAGTACAAGGGGTATGATTTTAGTGTGTTTAAAACAAAAAGCATAGAGGATTTTACAACCCATATAGATAAACACATTGATATGCAAACTATCATCAAGGCACTTCATGAGTAATCTTCTCATCACACTTTTTGCCTACATCATTGACCGTATCTTTGGGGAGTTTGCGTTTATCAAACACCCTATTATCTTCATCGGTGAGCTTATAGAGTTTTTTGAGAGAAAGTTTTACAAAGACTCAGTGCTTCGTGGTGTTTGGCTTGTTGTGTTTGTGGTGGGTATGGTTGGCTTTTTTGCCATCGCTTTGCAACTCTACCTCGATACACTCTACACTCCAGTTGCTATCATCATCAGCTCATTTATAGCTTCTATGTTTGTTGCACACCATATGCTCAGAGATAGTGTCGCTTCGATCCTTAGTGCAGAAGATAAAAATGCAGCAGTGGCGATGCTGGTGAGTCGTGACACAAAAGATCTTAGCGAAAGCGAGGTGTACAAAGCTGCCATAGAGAGCTATGCAGAAAACCTCAGTGATGGAGTTGTAGCTCCACTTTTTTACCTTTTGTTTTTCTCACTCCCTGGCATTATCCTCTACAAAGCCATCAACACGCTTGATTCGATGGTGGGATATAGAAATGAGAAGTATGAAAAGTTTGGCAAAGCAGCAGCAAAACTCGATGATCTACTCAACTTTATCCCCTCAAGGCTCACAGCTGTGCTGATAATGTTTGTAGCAAAACAAAAACCTCTACTAGCGTTTTATGAAGATGGCAAAAAACACCAAAGCCCAAACGCAGGACACCCCATAAGTGCAATGGCACTAGCTCTTGGTGTCAAACTCGGAGGAGATACACCCTACTTTGGCATGATGCAGAAAAAACCACACTTTGGTAATGGCAGAGAAGATATCAGAAAAGATGATGTTTTAAAAGCACTCCAAATTCTGTAAAAGCATCAATACTCTTTGTTCATCAAGATTGTAAATATATTCCAGTATCTTAAAGTGCCATCATCACTTTCACTGAGTGCATATCTGCCATCTTGGCTTAGTGTCAACGGCGGAGTTTCTCTGCTTCTTCAAAAGCTTTATCTACCTTAGCACTTTGGGAGTTGGCTTGAGAGTTTAGAAATGCTGGTTTAGGCTGTGACTGACAATCCAGTGTAAAAAGTAGCAACAGTAAAAGTAAAACTTCTGCATTGAGTGTTCCTTGAAAAGTTCGTAAGTAAAATTTTAACGAAAAATCTCTAAAGCTATATCCATGGTTTACTTTCAAGCTCAAAAAGGCTATTATTATCTCATTAATTTTCATAGGATCTCCCATGTGGCTTTTTCGACTCTTTACACTTGTTACATTCGTGCTGTTCATCATCTCTTGTTCTACACCTAAAACACCGACAAGCAACCTCTTAGTTGCGAACAAAGAGGGTGTTCAACTCCAACACAAAGTAAACCAAGCCTTTGAGGATGCTCCACTTTTACAAGAAAAACACTCAAAATGGTACAACAGAGAAGAAAAGCTTCCCCTTACTATCGTTACTACTGCATACATTGACCCTGCAACAACGAAAACAAAGGAGTACTATGCCTATAAAAAACTGATCCAAAAAATAGCCAAAAACCCTGCACTACTTGGTGAAGAGTTTAATGCAAAATACACTTCTATCAAGTTTGTTGATTTTGCAAAAAGTGCTGATGCACAAAGAAAATTTCAAGCTGCATATAACCTTCAAAGGGATGACAAGGAGAAACTTTCCGACATTTTACAACCTGATCAAGAGCACCCATCACAAGAACTTCTTCTCTTTTTAGATCTTGAAGAACTCAACAAAGGTCATCTCACCATCCGTGGCTATAAAAGTGTCAAACAAAAGAACAAAGAGAGAAACTCTTACTTCTACACACTCAAAAAACAAAACTATGCAAATCTCTCTACAAAAGAAAAAAATCAAGCACTCATAAACTCTCTGAAAACTGCACTTAGGCTCAGTATCCCAGAGTATGTAAGTGTTGACAGAAAACAACTCCTCAAAACAGAACAACCCTTGCGTTTTGTAGTGCCAAATGGTGATGGAAGTTTCCATGCAGAGGTATGGAGATATGGTATCGACAACCAAGCAAAAAGTATCTCTGCTCAGATCAGTACACTTCAAGGTGAAAAGTCACACCTTCAAGAACAACAGCAACTCAAGATAAAAAACTACACAAAAGAGGAGGAGATACAAAAATATGATCTTAAAAAAATGTATGATAAAAAGATTCTCAAAGTTGACAAATATGCCCAAAATTTTGAGATCTACTATGGTGCAACCATACTCAAAATAACTCCTAAAGGAACACATCTTCTTGCAGCACATGATAATAAACTTGATATTTGGAACCTCTCTAGTGGCAAAAAGACCACTACAATCACCTCATCAAAAGAGATTACAGCCTTAGAGGTTGATCCAGAGAACTATTTTATTGCTATTGGTCAAAAAGATGCAAAAATTAAACTGTATGATCTTTATACGGGCCTAGAGTTTTCCTCTATAAAATCTCCCCAATATGGTGCAGTTGAATCACTCTCATGGAGTAAAGATGGAAGATATCTCTTGTCAACTGTGAGATACTTTGATAAAAGTTATCTTATCTACTTCAGACTCAAAGATCAACAAGCCATAAAACAATACCCACTTGATCAAAATACAGCTGCACTCCATCCAAATGGGAAATATGCACTTATTGACACACCAAACAACCACCTAAAATATATCGACCTCTTTAGTGGAGAGACCCTTTTTACAACAAAAGGTGGACATACAAACACTGTTCAACAGATACATATCACACCAAATGGAAAATATGCTCTCTCCTCAGACTATGCAAAAATCAACTATTGGAGACTCTCAGATGGACGACTTCTACATTCATTTTGGGGAAGTGATATTAAAGATATCAGCATCAGTAAAAATGGTCAGTATGCTCTTTTTAACGATAAAGAGGGGGTAAAATATATCGACCTCAAACGCAAAAAAATCATCAAGACTAACAAAGAGAAGCATGTAAGAACAAGCGTACTCTCTCCAGATGGTAAAGCGATGGCAGTTGGGCACTTTGGTATGGGCTTGAAGTACAGCTCTATTATCCTATCAAAATCACAAATCAAAAAACGAAAAAAACTTCAAGCACAAAAAAAAGCTGCACTCGCTAAGGTAGATAAAAAGATAGCAAAAAAGATGAAATCGTTTGAGAAATTTAAACAAAATCTACAACAAAACTACAATAAAAAGTACACATTACTTGATAAAAAAATTGCTCTCCTACAACAAGACCTCAAAAATGTTCACTCTTCAAAAAAATACAGAACATTTAGCACAAAACAACAAATCTATACCCTTCCTCTCTCTATAGATGATCAAAAGATTTTATACAAATACAACTATCTTTTATCATCACCAAAAGATACACTCACACAAAAAGAGATAAACGACATCACTTATCTTTTTGATTACTCTTTTAATGATCCACTCATTGGGTATATATTTCCACTTTATGCACAAAGAACTGATCTACAAGTAGAGGTACAAGACAAGGTACTCCTTTTTGATACAAAAACACAACACTCGCAAGAAAATCTTTACTTCACAACAGCAATCAACCTTGAAGATGCAGGATATACACAGATCTTTACAAATAACTTCACAAAAGATAGACTAAAAAACAAACAAAAAAATATAGCAATCAATACAGATCAAAAAGGGGTACAATGTGCTGCTATCAGTAAAGATAAAAAGTATGCCATCACAGGAGGGATGGGTGCAAATATCAAATACTGGGATCTTACAACAGGAAAACTTCTTAGAACACTTCATGGTGGTGATGGAAGGATCATCTCAGTTGCTATCAGTGATGATGGAGTTTATGCACTCTCAGGAAGCTTTGACAATGTCATCCACTATTGGAATCTTAAAACAGGAAAACTTATAGGATTACTCCAAGGACATACAAAAGTACCTACACAACTTTGTTTTAGTCATGATGGAGCTTATGCACTCTCTGGCAGTGATGATCATACCATCAGATACTGGAATCTAAAAAACGGGAAGCTTATCCATACATTTGAAGGCCACCATAACTGGATAAGTGCTCTTGCAATCTCTAAAGATGACAAATATGCTCTAGCTGGAAGTGGAGACAAAATCCTCTCATACTGGGATCTTCATGCTGAAACATTAGTAGATCTTAATAAAATAACTAATAGCACCATTACAAGTGTAGCAATCTCTCCAAATGGAAAATATGCTGCTTCAGGTACAGAAGATGGACTCATAAAGTGCTGGGAACTTCCAACAATGAAGCTTCTCAAAACCATAGATATATGGGCAAGTTTTTCTAAGGTTGGTCTTACAAAACCATCTATCAAAGCGATCGAGTTTTTACCATCTGGAAAAACCCTCATCATTGCTAACAACACACAATCTAAATCTTTCTCATACAAAGGGTATGTACATTTTGTAGATATCGCTTCGGAGGTCTCATTTGGAGGTTTTTTAGCACATAATGACAAGATAAATGCTCTCTCACTTAGTAAAGATGCAACAGGAGTTCTCACAGGTAGTGAAGATGGTACAATCAGATACTGGGATATAACACTCAAGCCGCTCAATGCTGACTTTTAAAAGTCAGTATTGTAGTTGATTGATTATAAGTTCTTTAGATTCTGGCAACTATATTGAAAACCTGCCTTACACCCTTTTTGAAAGTATTTTTTTACTTCTATCTCTCTTTTAAAAGTGCAAGCTCCAATGCTCCACTTACATAGTTTGCAAAAAAATTCAAAGTTTCAACATCTTTGTTGTCAAAATCACCATACACCTTGTTTAAAAGTTGCATAACACTCATAATATTTCTTTTTGAGTCATAGATAGGAACGGTGATAATGTTTCGTGTTACAAACCCACTTTTTTTATCTATATTTTGCAAAAATCTTTCATCTTCGTAAGGGTTGTTCACTATTTGAGGCTCTTTTTTTGCATAAGTATCTCCAACAATTCCAGAATCAAGTCCAATCACGATTCTCCCTATACCATCGCTAAGTTTTGTCCACAAAATACCATCCTCTTCATCCACAATAAAGATAGAACATCGCTCTGCATTTAATAACATTTTTGCTTCATCAGCTATCATCACTACTGCGTTTTCTACATCTTCATTCAGAGCAAGTTTTTGCCCAAACTCTGCTATCTTGTCAAATACCTTCATCTAGTCGTCACCTTTTATATGATTTGATAGTTCGATAAATCCACTAATATAATGAGCAAAGAAAATCATAAATCTTTTATCTTCATTATCAAAACCACCCTCTTTGTTAAGTAGTTCTAACACCCCGATGACTCGTCGTGAAGAGTTAAATATGGGTGCTGTAATGATATTTTTTGTTTTATAACCTGTTTTTTCATCAACCTCTTTTAAAAAAGCTGGATGATGATAAGGATCATCGATCACCAAAGGTTTTTTCTCTTTTAGTGTGTAGCCAACCACCCCTGTTGAAGCATCTATCTCAATCTTTTGTACACCATCTGCGATAATTGTCCAAAGTTTGTTAGCTGTGCTGTTGTAGATAAAGATAGAACATCTCTCTGCCCCTATCACCTCTTTGGCATATTTTGCGATCAGTGGAATCCCCTCTGCCAAAGACTTTTTTTGGAGAAGTTGAGAACCAAACTCACTTATTTTATGGTACACATTTTCATATTTCATCTCTTTTGATCCTCATCATTGTTAGTTGTAATAATTATAGTGTAAAATTGCAATAAAAAAAAGGAAACACTATGGCAGATGTACAATTATGGCATAACCCTAGATGCTCAAAATCACGTGAAGCACTTTCAATCTTAGAAGAAAATGGAGTTGAAAAAGAGGTCATCAAGTATCTTGATGCAAACCCTACAAAAGAGGAACTCAAAAAGGTCTTAAAACTTTTAGGCTTTAAGAGTGTGAGAGAGTGGATGCGCACAAAAGAAGATATCTACAAAGAGCTCAACCTCAAAGAGGAAAATGATGAAGAGAAACTTCTCGATGCCATGGTTGCACACCCAAAACTCATAGAGCGTCCTGTCATCATCAAGGGTGACAAAGCGATTATTGGTCGCCCAACTTCTATTATAAAAGAGTTTATATAAACTAAATAGAGAGCTTCTCTATCACCACTCCGTTATCTTTTAAAAACTTTGAGACCACTTCGGAGTGGGTATGTTCATACTCTTTTGCATACACGATGCGTTTGATCCCACTTGCTATGAGGTTTTTGCTACACTCACTGCATGGCTCAAGGGTTACATAGATGGTTGCATCTTTGATACTGATCCCCTCTCTGGCTGCCCAGATGATAGCATTCATCTCTGCATGGATCTCGTAAGTTTTACTCCACTCATGGTGCTCTGAGGTGTACTTGCCATCCCAATAATCACAACAGTTTGTATAACCCGCAGGAGTTCCGTTGTAACCAGTCGAGAGGATACGACCATCTTTGACTATCACTGCTCCTACCTGTTTGGAGACACATTTTGAAGCTGATGCTATCTCTGTTGCGATATTGATGAAGTTTTTATCGTTTAACATTACTGTGGCATTCTTATAACATTGATATCTGCATTGTGACGAAGCCTTGCAAAATAGTCACCCAACACCTGCTCACGTTGCTCTGCCATAATAGCATTAACAATCTGTGCTTGCACCGACTCTAAACCACCCTCTTTTGCTGTTTCAATATGTTTTACATAAAAACTCATAAAACCACCTTTTCCATCTGGAATGATAGGACTAAAACTGTCTTGTGGTGTTTTTTCTAACAAAGATGCAAGCTCTGGAGAGATACGGTTATAAGGAAGTTTCTGCTCATTTGTCGCAACTTCTGCAACATTGAACATTGGGTTGTCTATCTTTTCCTGGAGAAACTCTTTGTTTTTTGACTGATAGATCACAACATCAAACGCAGCAGGATGTTTGAAACTCTCTTTGTGAAGTTCATAGTACTCCTCTATCTCTGTTTGTGATGGCTCTTTCATCGAAGAATAAGCGATAGCCTGATAAAGCTTTTGAGAGAGTAGTTTTTGATGTATTTTCTCTTTTAACTCTTGAGAAGTAAGTCCATTTGCATCACGAACAGCTTCATAAAAATCACTAATGCTCATGTTATTACGTGATGCCATCTTTTTGATATCATCATATACTTCTGAACTACTTACACTGATCTTTCTCTTTTGCGTTTCAAGTTCTTCAAGTTTTTGACGGATCAAAATATCTGACGCTTTTTTTGCATCAACTTTTGAGAGCTGCATCTCTTTTTGTATATCATAAAGTGTTATAGCCTTGTTTTTAACAACTATCGCTACACCATCATACACCTCAGCACCAAGCAAACTCCCAACAAGTAAAGCAAAAAATATTTTTAACATATCTATCCGTTTTGTAAATCTTAAAGGTATTTTACCAAGCTTTAACCAACAATTGCCTAAAACAAACGGGAAAAAGCGATGAAACCTCCACCATCTTGCAAGTGTGATATACTCTATTTAGTTCATACTTCCACTGTTGAAATTTTACAAACTTTTAAAAATGGTATAATTTTTTTGTATGTTAGCTAAGAGAGGTGGAAAAACGGACATCCATAAGCCTTACACCCTTTGACAGAGATGCTGGGCGAGTCCTCCCGCCTCTTAGCTTTCTATAAAGTTCAAAAAATCCTCTTCATACTTTTTATTAAAAAACTTTATTGATTCTACACATTTTTTCAATTGTCGTTTACTTGTATAAAAAAGTGTACCACTCTCTAAGTAAAAATTATGTTGTGTTATAAAGTGAATAATTTCAGGGTGTTTGTTTGCAATTTTTTTAACTTTCAGTTTGGTAATATAAAGCTCTTTTTTGAGCAGAGTATTGCGAAAGTGGTGTAAGATTATATCTGTTAAAATTCCTAGTAAAATTCTATTTTTACTGCCCAATATACTGCCTTCACTCATTCAACCAAGAAAACGAACTTATAACCATTATTACTAAACAACCGTATTTCCAAAATAAAAAATCTTATCTATTTCAACTTACTTCAAAAAAAATTGCACTTGATATTAGAATTAGTGCTTACTCTTTACCCGTATTTTAACCTTGATTAGCTAGAATTGCGCAACTATAAATACAAAGGCATTTTCATGGTTGTAACACGTTTTGCTCCAAGCCCTACTGGCTACTTACATATTGGTGGTTTAAGAACTGCTCTGTTTTCATACCTCTGGGCGAGAAAAAATGGTGGGAAGTTTGTTCTTCGTATCGAAGATACTGATAAGGCTCGTAACTCAGATGAGGCGACACAAGCGATACTAAAAGCATTTGAGTGGCTTGGTCTTGAGGCAGATGGTGAGATCACATACCAAAGCAAACGTGATGATATCTATGCAAAATATATCCAACAACTTCTCGATGAGGGCAAAGCATACAGATGCTATATGTCAAAAGAGGAACTAGAGCAACTGCGTGAAACACAGATGGCGAACAAAGAGCGTGCAAAGTATGATGGACGTTACCGTGACTTTGATGGTACACCACCTGAGGGGGTTAAGCCTGTTATCCGTATCAAAGCACCTCTAAGTGGCGAGATAGTTGTACACGATGGGGTAAAGGGTGATGTGATATTTCAAGCAGAAGATATCTTAGATGACTTTATCATCGCTCGTGCTGATGGCAGCCCAACATATAACTTTGTTGTAGCGATAGATGATGCTTTGATGGGGATCAACGAAGTTATCCGTGGAGATGATCACCTCTCAAACACTCCAAAACAGATAGTAGTGTATGAAGCACTCGGTTTTGATATACCAAAATTTTACCATGTACCGATGATACACAACTCACAAGGGAAAAAACTCTCAAAACGTGATGGTGCAACTGATGTGATGGCCTACAAAGAGATGGGGTATCTTCCAGAAGCACTTCTAAACTTCCTTGTGCGTTTGGGGTGGTCTCACGGAGATCAGGAGATCTTCTCTATGAGTGAGATGATGGAGCTTTTTGATCCAAAAGATATCAATAAATCAGCCTCTATCTACAACACAGAAAAACTAGACTGGCTCAACGCCCACTACATCAAAAACACACCAAACGACAAACTCGTTGAGCTTTTAAGTGAGTTTGGAGTAGTTCTTACTTCTCATGATAAAAAAGAGATTCTGCTAGATGCCCTCAAAGAGCGTGCAAAAACACTCAAGGAACTAGCAGGTATGGTAGAAGAGATCGTTACAACTCCTAGTGAGTACGATGCAAAAGCTCTTAAAAAAGCGATGAAAGAGGGTTGGGTAGAGATACTTAACAACTTTGGGGCAAAACTTACAAACACAGAACCACATCTACCAAGTGAGTACCATGCTATCATGGAAGAGGTGGTCAATGAGATGGAGATAGGTTTTGGAAAAATTGGTATGCCACTTCGTGTTGCCCTTCTTGGAAAGATGGGTGGACCAAATATTGATACCATTATGGCTGTTCTTGGTAAAGAAGAAACACTCCTTCGTATCGCTCAAGCTATAGCAAAAAACAAATAAGGGAAAAACTATAAAAAAACAACTCACAGCACTTTTAGGAGCAGTTGTACTTTTTAGCTCAATTGGTACAACTTCACTCTTGGCAAAAGCTCAAGAGAAACCTTTTCTCATTCAAGGAAAACTACCACATTTGACTATGAGTGTAAAAATGTTATGGGATGATGCAGATCTTGCTCTAACACCAAAACAAAAGCAAAAGCTTTTAAAAATCCGTAAAGAAACTATAAGGGGAGCAAAAGCTTTGATGAAGCAGATCAAACAACTTGAAGCTAAAGTTGTTCAAGCAAGTAAAAATGGAGCAGCACCTGCTTCCCTACAAGCAGATGTTCAAAAGATAGCTTCACTTCGTGCACAAGCGATAATGCTTCACCTTAAGTGTATCTACATCACAAAATCTGTTCTTACAAAAGATCAGATCGACATGGTGGAATAAACTTAAAAATCTTCATTTTCAAAAGCTTCGAGCTCTTTGAGGTACTCCGCTTCTTCAAGAGCTTTACGCTCCTCTTCACTCATCATCATCTCACCAACAACTTTACCTATATGTGTTTTGTTCTCAAGTTTATAAAAGTAGTTATAGCTTCCAACCACAAGTGCTACAAAACTTACACCCACAATAAGCTTTTGAAGAGGAGAAAATGTCTGAATCTTCTCTTTGCGTTTTATCTCACACACACCACCTGGACAATAACGAGCACTACTCGACATCACAAGGTTATAGATCTTACACCCCACACAGATAGAAAACGCAGACTCACTTAAGAGCAGCACCAAACATAAAACACACACATACACCTTCATCGGGTTTGGCTGCCAGTTGATCACAAGGTAGTAAAACATAGGCAGTGCCAGCAAAAGCCCAAGCCCCCATGCAAACCTCTTTTGTGCAGCTCCCACATACTCAGGTGTTTGGTTTTGCACAAAAAAACGCCCCACAAGGAGTGATGGAGCATACGATGGATTTAGCACACGGATAAGAAAATCAAGTGTAAAAAAACTGATAAAATAGCGTGTCACCACCCCATGATGAAGCATCACTGCATTTGTAAGGCTTAAAAGCCCAAGTGCAAAAAGTATCCCCGCAGCAGCCCTTGCTTCACGCTCATTTACTACACGAACATCATACCCCTCTACTTTCTCCCCATATTCAAAGAGCCACTTCATGCTCATCTTCTCCTCCTTCTTTTATGATTGTTTTGGTTGGTATAGTTTTTCTTGAAACATCTCTGGCAGATTGCATACTTCGAGTTTGGTGGCAGTGCCACTCCACACATACGACAGTGTGCCGAGAGTTGACTTTTGTGGAGTGTTTTTTCTATGTAACGATTGAGCACTCCTCTATACTCCCTTGCTTTTTGTGCATCGGCAAAATACTCCTCAAAGCGGTATGATAACCACAGATAAAGAGATATCTCCTTGACCATATCTTCAGCTCTTAACAACTCCTCAGAGGTGTGTGCATGATCCCCCATCAACACAGGTGCTCTGTAGTGTACCATCTCTTTTTGCTCCAAAGATTGCACATAATGCTCAAATGCCTCAAGAATATAGGGTGATTTCAGTGTAAGTGGTGCACAGGAGAGATGATACTTCGTAGCGATATCAAGATCGTATCTATCTATGATGGCAGCAGCTTGAAGCATATCATCAAGATTTGCAGCATAAAAAGGTCCGTCAAACTCCATATTTTGCACAAAGAACTTTAAGATCTCCTCTATGGAGTTCTCCTCCAAGATCCCCGCTACAAGCTTGATATGCTCTAGGTTTGCCATCACCTTAAACGGTATGGAGATAATTTTATCCTCTTTGTAAAAACTCTTTTTCACTATGCGAAGCACATCATCGCTCAAAGCTCCTACAAACCCCTCCTCACTCAAACCATATCGCCCTGCACGTCCAGATATCTGATGCACTTCACTAGGTAACAGGTTTCTTTGTATCACCCCGTCAAACTTCTGTGCTTTTGCAAAAAGTATCGTCTTTATCGGAAGGTTCATCCCCATCGCTATTGCATCGGTTGCAACAAGTATCTGCGTTTCACCCTCACGAAAACGTCGAGCCTCTTCACGACGAACTTCAGGAGAGAGGTTACCATACACTACACTCACACGAAAATCTTTTGAGAAGTTTTGTTTGAGTTTGAGTACATCTTTACGACTAAATGCAACGATGGCACTCCCCTCCTTGACATCTTTTGGATGGGTTGCTCTCTCTAAAAGAGTGAGAGGATTTTTACGCTCAAACTCAACAATCTCAAGCTCCTCACCAAGATACTCAGCAAGGGCGATGATAGCCTCTTTGACATTTTCACTCCCTGTCATGATCACTTCACTCGCAGGTGCTCCAATGATCGCATTTGCCCATGCCCAGCCACGATCTCTATCATCTATCATCTGCACCTCATCGATAACACACACATCTACATCTACCTCAAAGTTGAGCATCTCTATAGTGGAGCTTATGTGGGTAGCATCTTCATCGATAATCTGCTCCTCACCTGTGATGAGTGAGCACTCCACACCTTTGGCTTTGAGTGTTTCATACCCCTCAAGTGCGAGTAAACGCAAAGGTGCAAGGTAGTAGCCTGTATCTGCGTTTTGGAGTTTTTGCATCGCAGTGTAGGTTTTTCCACTGTTTGTCGGACCTATGTGAAGGGTGAGCTTTCTTCTAAGTTGCCTTGCAAGTGGGAAAAGATTTTTAAAATCTCTAATGGTGCGTTTCAAAAGCTCTTGGCGCTGTTTTTTGACAAGCTGTTCATGGATATTGTAGATAAATCTTCTTAGTGTTTTACGTTTTATCTTTGGGGTGAGCTGGAGTGTTTTTGGCAAAAGCTCCAAAAGGTGCTCATAAACCTTCTCATAAAGCTCCTCTTTGCTAAAGTGTAACAGCTCTGCATACCCTGCACACTCCTTGGACAACTCCTCAAGCTCTGCTGCAAAAAGGAGCTCATGCTCACTCTTTTGCTCCTTAAGCAATCCATCAAAGTTAAAACGCTCCCCTCTCCAGATAGCCTCTAAAAGAGAGTCAAGCTCAACATGCAACTCCAACTCATAGACAAACTCCTTTGTGGAGTAAGGCAATACACAGGTTTCATTGACATGAAGTACTACCTCCTCTTTGTGAAGCTCTACAAAATCAACATCTATCTTCTCTTTGATGATACTTTTGAGCTGTTTTACCCCTATCGGTGGGTAACTAAGGGTTGATTTTGGAGGAGCTGAGCGCAGTGCTGAGAGGATCTGCTCCCTTGTAAGGTAGGGGTGTGGATCTCTGAGTGATTCTAAAAATCTCTTTACTTTTTCTTGCTCTTTTTGTACACTCTCATCTTTATCTTTTTGTATCTTTTGTACTATTACATCTTCAGATTCTTCTTCTAAAAACTCATAGGTGTAAGGCTTTGTGTTGAGTGTGACTATCTTGTGAAAACTTGTATCAAAAAGCACATACTTGAGTGCTGCGTTAAACTCAAAGCTCTCATCTATCTCAAAATGCCCCTCACATATCTTCTCGATACGCTCTTTTTTTGCTTCAAAACGCAGATGGCGCAGTTTTGATTCCATCTTCTCTATCGTTATCTTTTTGGCTCGAACATGCTCAAACGCACCTCTGAGTTGCTGTGCTTCATCATCAGAGATATCAAGCTGTTCTAAAAGTTGTTCAATCTTTTGCTCTTTTTCAAAACTTGGCTCTTTTGGCTTGGAAGATGGATAGACAATGCCATTAGCCTCAAAAAAGTGCAAAATATCTTGACGAAGTGAACTATCTGCTTCACTCCACAACATCCTTAAGAGTTTAAGCATACTCTTTTTTGTATGTTCTATATCGTAGATACCAAGTGTAGCAAAGATCTCACTGAGTGTCTCAGATGGCACTCTCTCTATCCCTACATCAAAAGGATCATCATCAAAATATTTTCTTATTCTCTGGTTGATTTTGGTATTTTTTTTATTCTTTTTTCCCATAAGCTAATTTTATCTTATATTAGCTAACAAACTATATGCCTCTTTTAAACTCAGTTTTAGAGCCATAGATTATAATTTGACTATGAATTACCCAGATGAATGGACTCAAGAGGAGTTCTTAAAAAACAAAGCCAAACTTGAAGCTGATGGGGTTAAGGTGTATCTCATAGATACTATCCTCTCACCTATAGATAAAGCCGATACAACCCTCTACAACCCTTACGAGCTTCAAAAAAAACCCGCAGGGAGTGTGTTTGTATTTTACTGTGATACAGGCAAAGCTACAAAAGAGAGGCTCAAAGAGTACAAAACAAAGTTTCCCCACCACCACTGCATCTCACTCAAAGGGGGCAGAGGGTATTGGCGTAAAAATATGATGGTGCAAAGTGATTAGAGCAGTAGAGAGGTATAAACAACTCTTAGAACAACAAGCTTATTTTGAGGCGCATGAGGCTTTAGAGGAGCTATGGTTTCCAAGACGCTTTGAGGAAGATGATGAGATAAAACTTCTCAAAGGGTTTATCAATGCAGCTGTGAGTTTTGAGCTCAATAAACGTGGTAGAAAACTTCAAAGTAAAAAAGTGTGGGCAAATTACCTCAAATACAGGCAAAATATCTTCAAAGCAAAAAACAAAAAACTATTTTATGACCTCTCCCGTTTTGTAGAGCAACATCATAAAGAAAAAAATCACTTTTTACTCACATAGTTTTGCTATAATTAGCGACATTATTTTATGGACTATACAATGGAACTCTCAAACATTATAGATAAAGCTATATATTTTACAAGTGAATACAGCATAAAGATTGTTGCAGCACTACTCATCTTCTTTGTTGGGAAATGGAGTGTCAAAAAACTCACAGCACTTGCAAAAAAGCTTATGGAAAAAGCAAAAGTTGATCAGACACTTGTAGAGTTTAGTGAAAGTCTTATCTACTTTGGGTTACTGTTGATGGTGATACTTGCATCACTCAATGCACTTGGTGTCAATACCACTTCATTTATCGCGGTGCTTGGTGCGGCTTCACTTGCAGTTGGTTTAGCACTTCAAGGTTCACTTGCAAATATCGGAGCAGCTGTTCTTATCATCATATTTAGACCTTTTAAGGTTGGAGATTTTATCGATGCGGGTGGTGCAACAGGAACTGTTGAAGATATCAACCTTTTTTCAACTATCATCTCACCTGTTGATAACAGAACCATCATCGTACCAAACTCCTCCATCATAGGTGGAAACATAACAAACTTTTCACAAAAACCTCAACGTCGTCTCGATTTGACATTTGGTATCGGTTATGATGATGACCTAAAACTCGCAAAACAAATACTTATGGAGATTTTAGAAGCAGAAGAGAGAATACTTCAAGAACCTGCTCCATTTGTAGCAGTCAGCGAACTTGCAGACTCCTCTGTCAACTTTATCACTCGTGCATGGGTTGAGACTGCTGATTATTGGGATGTTCGTTTTGCTATGATAGAACAAGTCAAGCTTACATTTGATGAAAAGGGTATCTCCATCCCATACCCTCAACTTGATATACATTCAAAATCAAACTAACAAAAAGGATACAAATGATAAAAAAAATAATACTTAGTGCCGTAGTGGCATCTTCACTCGCAGTAACTGCTCAAGCAGATACAAAAAATGATGACAAACTTGTAACACATACAGAGTTAGGCTACATCAAAACAACAGGAAACACAGAAACACAAACTTTCAGCCTTGATACAAAATGGAAAAAAGGGTGGGAGAAACATATCTTTACATGGAGTTTTGATGGACAATATGCAGAAGATAACGACATTGAAAGTAAAAACAAATTTTTCACAGAGTTAGAGTATGACTACGAAATCACAGATAGATTTGCATTTGACTACCTTGCAGGGTATAAAAGTGACAAATTCTCAAACTTTGACTATCAATTCTATACTGGTCCTGGTGCGAAATATAAAGCTATAAAATCAGATGCACACAACCTTTCACTAGAAGGAAATATCCTCTACGCATACGATATGATTATGAAAGAGGTAACTGATGCAAGTGGTGCTGTTGTAAACTACCCATATACTGATGCTCAAGACCCAACATATGTTTCTCGTGATGCTTACTCAGATGATTATGCTGGTGTTAGACTCAAAGGTATCTATGAGTGGAAAATCTCTGATGTATATAAATTTAACCAAGAGCTAAGCTATAGAGCTGATATCTCTGAACTTACTAACTACTTTGTATTTTCAAAAACAGATCTCTCTGCAAAAATGACAGATATCCTCTCTGCAAGTTTAAGTTACAAGTTTGACTATGTCAATGAACCAGGAGACAAAAAAAGTACAGACAATACTTTTACTATCGGTCTTATCATCGACTACTAAAACTTCTTATGTCTCCCTTGTGGAGACACTCTCTTTGCTCCACCATACAAGAAACAAAAACGATAAAAACGCAAAAGCTGATGAGCTCAAAAACAGCAGTGTGTAAAAATGCTCGTAGATCCATCCAGAGATCAAAGCCCCACTCAAAGCTCCAAATCCATATGTTATACCTGAGAAAAACTGCTGTGCTAATGTCTTATCACTGTAAAGTTTATGCAGATAACTGATCGCACTTGAGTGAAAAAGTGCAAAACTAAACGCGTGAAGCGATTGAGCAATAAAAAGTAAAAAGATATGTTCTGGAAATGATGCCACAATGAGCCAGCGAAATACTGTTATAAATGTTGCGAGTTGTAAAATATGCAAAAGGTTGTTTTTTAAAAATTTCCCTTGATAGTACAACATTGCTATCTCACATAAAACACCAAAACTCCAAAGATATACTGTTGTATCCAGACTTATTCCATGATTGGTCTCATAGATAGTAAAGAAATTATAAAATGAACCAAAGCTCACCTGCATCAAAGTAAGCCCTATCCAAAGTTTGTAATCTTTAAAAATATTGATACTCTTTTGAGAATGTTGCTGCGTTTCTTTAACCACCTTGCATTTTTGCAAGATAAAAAAGGAGATAACAACACTAAAAAATGCAAAACTTACTAAAAAATCAAGAGCAACCATTTTAGAGCTGAGAAAATGTGCTAAAACCAATGCAACAAAAATAAACCCAACAGAGCCAAAAAGCCTTACTTTTCCATAGTTTTGTTGACCAATAGACTCAAGTGCCACTACTTCCATATAGGGCAGAACAAGACCAAGTCCAAGTCCAAGTGCAATGTTTGAACCCACTAAAAAAAAGTAATGCTCAATTGAGAGTTTAAATGCCAAACTAGCCAAGATCATAATCGCCAAAGCACCATACATCATCTTTGTATCAAGTCTAAAACCTCTCAGAAACACAAAAGGAAGCAAAAAACGGATCAAAGGAGCTGCTGCTAAGATAGTTCCTATCTCTACCCCACTATACCCACTCATATCAAGTACTTTGGGAATAAAAATAATATAAATCGCAACGATACCAAAGTAAAAAAAATAAAAAATGCTAAGTAAAAATGCCATGTGCAATTGTAACCTATATTTCAAGTAGATATGCTATAATCGTCACTATCTAAAAAAATCTAGGGATATAGACTATGCTAAAAGAGATGAAAGAGAACGATTTTATCGTCTCAAAAACAGACCTCAAGGGTCGTATCACTTATGTAAACAAGATCTTTATGGAGATGGCAGAGTATAAAGAAGCTGAACTTCTTGGAAAACCTCATAACATCATCCGTCACCAAGATATGCCAAGAGCAGTTTTTAAACTTTTATGGGATATGGTACAAAATGGTGAAGAGATCTTTGCTTATGTTATCAATAGAACAAAAAATGGTAATGACTACTGGGTATATGCAAACATAACACCCTCGTATGACAGGAACAAAAACCTCATTGGGTACTACTCTGTAAGGCGCAGACCAAATCCTGCAGCACTAGAGATTATAAAACCACTCTATGCAAAAATGCTCAATGCAGAAGCATCAGGGGGGATGGAAGCATCAACAAAAATCCTCACAGATTTACTACACGAAAAAGGAGTAGGTTACAATGAACTTATCATCGACATTCAAGGATAACAAAACACTGCTACTCCTTCTTACACTTGTAGGTGTAGTGATCTATGCACTCATTGATGCAAACTATATTGAAGCAATAGTTGTTGCTGTTGTTATGGTAGTTGCACTCTTTTTACCAAATGGTTCTCGTATCAACAAAGATTCTAAACTCACTCAAGATATGCAAAAAGTTCTTCGTGATGCTGCTGCTGGAAATCTTGAGGGGCGTGTAACACACATCCCTGATGATGGAAGTGCAGAGTCTGAGTTTGCATGGGCACTCAACGATGTACTTGATCAACTTGAAGCATTTATGCGTGATGCTGCAATAACTATCGAAAATGCAGCAGTTG
>JAMORZ010000157.1 GCA_027063295.1 Sulfurimonas sp. | reverse complement strand
CCTATATTTTGCCCCACAAGAGCCATCGCAGCTATGGCAAAACCAAACCCAGGCATAAATGCGATCCCCTCTATACGAAGCCCCACCTGATACCCAGCAAGTCCTGCTGTGCCATAGGCAGTGATAATGGAGACAAAAATCAAAAAACTCACACTAGAGATCCCACGATCAAGTGCAGCACTCCACCCCACTTTGAGTGTACGTTTAAGATCAACAAAGCGTATAAGTGGCAAAAAATCAAGCTTTGCATTGAGCTTTTTAATCAAAACAAAATATGCCACTACATTAAAACTATAAGCAACAATAGTCGCAACAGCTGCACCCTCTATCCCCATCGCATCAAAGCCAAAATGCCCAAAGATCAGCACATAGTTCAAAGCTGCGTTTATGAATGATGAGAAAAGCTTGATATAGAGTGAACTTTTGGTATCTCCTGCTGCTGAGAGAGCATTGTAGAGAAGATTGTCGATAAAAATCACCACGATCCCAAGTGAAAGGATCGTAAAGTATGCCCCACCAAGAGCTACAACCTCACCAGTTGTCCCCATAAGAGCATAAAAACTCTCACTCCAGTTATAACCTATGAAACTCACTACAACAGAAAGAAGCATTGCAAAAAGTACTAAAGTGAACAAAAGTGATGATGCTCTGCGTTTTCTCCCCTGCCCTACAAAACGAGAAATAAGTGCATTGCCCCCAACAACATAGAGTGTCATAAGCACATTTATCACCATCATAAACTGCATACTCATCCCCACAGCAGCCAAAGCTGCAGAGCTTATTGCACCTACCATCAGCATATCGATAAGGATCTGGAGTATATCTACAAGATGTTTGAGTGCACCTGGAAGTGCAATAGAGAGTACCTCTTTGGTCTCTTTTGAGATTAGTTGAATAATTGTGCCACCCTTTGCATCTCTTCAATAAGCTCATCACGAGTTGCAAACTCAAATACAACTCTATCTTTTTTCTCCTCAGATGGTGGAGTAAAATCAAACACAAGCACATAGTTGAGGATCTTTACCTTATCACCATAAAGATCTTCCCATTCCAGACTCATTTCGGCAATTTCTCCTTGCATATCTATCACAACTGCAGGATAAAGCCTTGTAAGTTTAGAAAGATCCAAATCACCTTTTGTTGAACTGTATATCACTCATCATCCTTATTTAAACTTTTACTCATCTCACCACGCTGCATCTTAAAAAACGCAAGAAGTCCAAAACTCACCCCTACAATAATGGAAGCAACACCCCATAGATCATCTCGCTCATAAGCCATAATTATCCAACACAGATCAGCCAAGAGGTACACCATCACCGACTCATAAATACGACCCTTAAAGGTTAAATATGCTCCAACATTTAGAAGCAAACCACCAATCACTGCAAAACTTATCATACAATCTCTTTTAAATCTCTATTTTTAACTATCCAGCGAAAATATATGCCACCCACAACAAAACCACTTCCAAGAAGCAGTACTATCACCTCTAGCGAGACACCATGTGAGGCAAGAAAACCTATACCATAGGAGGTAAACGCAGCTGTTGAGAGAAAAAGCATATCATTATAGGCAACAATTCTACCATAAAATTGCTCATCTATATTTTTTTGCAAAAGTGTATAACTGTATGACCAAAGAGTTGTGGTAAAAAAGCCAACAACTACACTTGCACCAAGTGAGAGGTAGAAGTTATGCATCGCCATCGCCCACAACAAAAGTGAAAATGCCTGAGCAAAAAAGATAAAAACCAAAAATCTGTTGTTTGTAAATCTTCCAAGCACCACAGGTCCCACCACGAGACCAACTGCTCGTGAGGAGTGTAAAAGCCCAAGTGCAAGTGAAGTTGCAATCACACTTGCATAGTACTGATCCACCATCAAAGCTACAACTGCATCAAACGCAGTCAAACCCACAAATGCATGAAGAATCATAAGATGTAGTGCCAATGGGGAACGTTTAAGATAAGAAAAGGTCTCTTGCATCATAGAGAGAAAACTCTCTTGTGTTTTTTGCACAACTAGATCTATCTTTTGCATATAGAGCAACACAAACGCAGCCCCAAACATCAAAGCATCAAGTACAAACGCAACATCTGTCCCAAAAGCATAGACCAAAAACCCACTCAGTGCCATCCCTGTAGTGTATGAGAGTGACCAGATGATGGAGTGAAGCTCATTGGCAAGTTGTAGATCTTTTGCCTTAAGTATCTTAGGTAGAAGCGACATCTCAGCAGTAAAGTAAAACGAAGCTGCTCCCATCTTGATAAAGATCAAAATATACAACAACCACAGATCTTCAACTCCACCTATCATAAGAAGTGCCAAGGTACTTGCCATCTCTATAAACAAAAGTGTCAACATCAACTGTTTTGGAGCATACCTGTCTATAATAGCACCTGAAAATGGTGTTTGGAACACACCTGAGAGAAAATGCAACATTGCAACAAACGCAACCACTTCAGCTGAGACATCCATTGCCAAAAGAAGTGTATAGATCGCCACATTGCTAAACCATGCCCCAAAGTATGAGATAAGCTGGATGGTTGAGAGGCGAAGTAAAAGACTCTCAGCTCGTAAAAGTTCAATATATTGTTTCATAAATGCAAGATTATCATAAATTTTCATTTTTTCATTAAAGATATTTTTTTTTAAGTCGATTTTGTGAATACTAACTCTATAGATTTAAGGAGGGGGTCATGGATGGCATAGCAAATGTTGCACGTCAGCAACAGTCTCAGGTAAGTACACCAGAAGCTCAAGGAAGAGCAAGTGAGTCAACACAACAAATTCAACAACAAGTTGATCTAGTCAAAGAGATTCAAAAAGAGTCCACTGAGGTTTCTGACACAGCTCCAACAGTTCTTAATACAAAAAGTGATGTTGAAAAACTTGTCAAAGATCTTAACAAAGCACTCGAACCTCTTAGCACTAACTTAAAGTTTGGTGTTGATTCTCAAGATGTTTTTTATGTATCTGTTATCGAAGCAAAAACAAACAAAATGATACGTAGATTTCCTGCTGAAAAAGCTCAGGAATTTCTTCCAAAGATGCAAGAGGTAAGTGGCATATTGTTTGATTCAAAAGGGTAAAAGCTCTTTTGAATCTTCACTTATTCTTATAACTTTTCCTTCATTATAACTTTATAAGCAAATCCTCACACATTTTTCGATATAATCGCGACAATTATTTTACTATCACAAAGGTTTTATGTATGAAAAAAGAGGTAAAAAAAGTAGTTTTAGCATACTCTGGTGGGTTAGATACTAGTGTTATCTTAAAATGGCTCCAAGAGGAGTACAAAGCAGAAGTTATCACATTTACTGCTGATTTAGGGCAAGGAGAGGAAGTAGAACCTGCTCGTCAAAAAGCACTTGAGCATGGCATAAAACCAGAAAATATCTTTATTTTAGATATCCAAGAGGAGTTTGTAAAAGATTATGTTTTCCCTATGTTTAGAGCAAATGCAATCTATGAGGGTGAGTACCTTTTAGGAACTTCTATCGCTCGTCCACTTATCGCTAAAAAGCAAATAGAAATCGCACAAAAAATGGGTGCTGATGCAGTAAGCCACGGTGCTACAGGAAAAGGGAACGACCAAGTGCGTTTTGAGCTTGGTTATCTTGGACTTAACCCAGATATCACAGTGATCGCTCCATGGAGAGAGTGGGATCTTAATTCACGTGAAAAACTTTTAGCTTATGCAAAAAGTCACGGCATAGAGATAGATAAAAAACACCTCGATGAAGATGGCAACCCAGCAGTAAGCCCATACTCTATGGATGCAAACCTTCTTCACATCTCTTATGAGGGGCTTCACTTAGAAGATCCTATGAATGAGCCTGAAGAGTCTATGTGGCTTTGGACTAACTCTCCTGAGAATGCTCCAGATGAGAAAGAGTATATCACTATCAGCTACAAAAATGGTGACCCTGTTGCTATCAATGGTGAAGAGATGAGCCCTGCTACTATTCTAAGAACACTTAACGAATATGGAAATAAACACGGAATCGGGCGTATCGACATCGTAGAGAACCGTTTTGTAGGTATGAAAGCTCGTGGATGTTATGAGACTCCAGGTGGAACTATTATGCTTAAAGCTCACCGTGCTATCGAGTCTATCACACTTGATCGTGAAGAAGCACATATGAAAGATGGTATGATCGCAAAATATGCAGAGCTTATCTACAACGGTTTTTGGTTCTCTCCAGAGCGTGAGATGATGCAAGCAGCGATCGATGCTACACAAAAGTATGTTCAAGGAACAGTAAGGCTTAAACTCTATAAAGGAAATGTTGAAGTGGTTGGACGTGAGTCTGATATGTCACTCTACTCTGAAGAGCACTCAACATTTGAAGAGGATGAAGTGTATAACCAAAAAGATGCAGAAGGATTTATTCGCCTTAATGCACTTCGCCGCATCATTGCTGGTAAAAAAAGAAATCATTAAAAAAAGAAATCATTAAAAAAAGGGAAACAATGAGTATGATTAAAATAGATATGAACTCTCCAGAGTTCATCGAGAGAATGGAAAAAACTGTAAAGTTTACTGACAAAGTAATCAAGCAGTTTGGTTGGGAGTACAACCCACAAGAGGAAGTGAACGAAGGTGTTCAAATGGGACTTGCTCGTAACAAGATGATGTACAACAAACTTTTTTGTCCATGTTTTATGGTTGAAGAGGTTGATGGAAAACCACAATCAGTAGATAACAGAATCTGCCCATGTACTCCAGCGATTGAAAAAGAGATTCCCGAAGAGGGAAAATGTCACTGTGGTATCTTTTGTACACCTGAGTATGCAGCTGCAAAACGTGTAGAGCTTGGTATGGAAGAAGCAGTACATACACACTCTCGTGGTCTTACTAAAGAGGAGTGTGAGATGCTTGTAAACCAAGCTGAACTTGATGGTGATGAACTGGTATCACTTCTTGAAGCACGTGAGCTTGGCATGGTCAACTTTACACTTGTAGATGTTCGTGAGCATATGGAATGGCAGATGGGGCACATCAAAGGTGCTGATGTACTTGTTCCAACATCAAGCTTCTTTGCAACTTGGCAAGAGGCAAACCTTGCTAAAGATGAGAACATCATCCTTTATTGTCATGTTGGAAGCCGTTCAGCTCATGTTGCTCGTATCTTAACAGATAATGGCTACACAAAAATTGGAAACCTTACACACGGTATTGTTTCTTATCCTGGGGAGAAAGAAAGATAATGAAAGTACTTTTAATCAAAGATGTAAAAAGTTTGGGAAAAGCTGGTGAAGTAAAAGAGGTAAAAGATGGTTATGGAAAAAACTTCCTCATCGGTAAAGGTTTTGCAAAACATGCAACACCTGAGATCTTAGCTGAGCATGAAGCTGAGCAACAACGTCTAAAAGAGGAGCTCGAAGCTGAGATAGCATCACTCAAAGCGATGGCTGATAAGCTTGACAAATGTGAGATTATCATCACAAAAAAACTTGGCTCAAACGGTCACCTTTTTGGTGCTGTAACAAAGGATGAGATAGCAGCAGCACTCAAAGAGCAACATTCTATCGAGATAGACAAAAAACATATCAACGAGAAAAAAGCTATCAAAACTGTTGGTGAACATGATGTTGATTTCAAACTTGGTCATGGACTTCATGCAACACTCCATGTAGATGTTCAAGGGGAGTAAGGCATAATGTTTGATGCAACTACCATACTTGCCTATAAAGGCAAAAACAAAGCAGTTATAGGTGGAGATGGTCAGGTGACCTTTGGGGACAGTGTTCTCAAAGGAAACGCAACAAAGATCCGTACACTTCACCATGGCAAGATCCTTGCAGGATTTGCAGGAAGTACAGCAGATGCTTTTAACCTGTTTGATATGTTTGAAGAGTTTTTAGAGAATAAAAAAGGGGATATTTTAAAGTCCGTTGTTGAGTTCTCTAAAGCTTGGAGAAAAGATAAGGTACTTCGCCGACTAGAAGCGATGATGATAGTGCTTAACACTGAGCATATCTTTATCTTGACAGGAAACGGTGATGTAGTTGAGCCTGAGGATGGAGCTATTGCTTCTATTGGAAGTGGTGGAAACTTTGCCATCTCAGCTGCACGTGCACTTAAAAAACATATAGATATGGAT
>JAMORZ010000156.1 GCA_027063295.1 Sulfurimonas sp. | reverse complement strand
TCTACAACAAGCCATGAAACAAAATTGAATTTGTTATGTTTTATAGCATCGTTGATAATATCTCTCCAAGCATCTTTACCCATCACTTCTGTGGTTTCATTTGCTTTGATGAGATGGATATCCCACTCTTTGAGTTTTGCTTGCATCAAAGCATTGTCTGAGTGGCTTAAAAGTTGACCGATACTTTCTTTGTGGTTGTACTCATACATACCGATGGAGAGAAATGTTACATCAAGATCAAGTTCAGCCTCTGTGATGATCTGTTTTGCTTCATTGATGATCTGTTTTGCAATCTCAAGAGCATGTGTTGATGAGATATCTGGTAAAAAGAGGGAGAACTCTGTTCCATTCATCCTTGCAACTATCGCTTCATCAACATCTTTTGTCGCATCTAAAAAGAGTTTGGCGATCTTTTGGTAGAGTGCATCAACTTGTCTATGACCTAGTTTTTCATTTGCTTCGATAACACCACTAAGTGCTACCATAGCATTGATACCACCCTTACTTTTTGCATCGATTTTAAGGTACTCTGGAAGTTTGTCTATGAGATATTTTCTATTTCTGAGTTTAGTAACAGGGTCAATGTACTCAAGCTCTTTTTGGCGTTTGAGCTCTTCGTTCCCTTTGTCAAACATCGTTTTGACTTTTGCGACCATATTGTTCATCCCAAGGACAACATCGCGAAACTCTTGGGTGTAAGGAAGCTCCTCTTGAATGATAAACTCATTGCGCATTACCGCTTCAGCTTGGTGTTGAACTTTTTTGAGTGGTTTTAAGATCGCTACAAGTAAAAGATTTAATAGTACAAGCCCAACAAGTGCTATGATACCAAAAGAGATAAGAAGATTTTTGGTGATGTTGTAGAGTTGAGAGTAAGCATAAGCAACATCACTTTGGACACTGAGTATCCCTACTTGACTCCAACCAGCTGAGACATTGGCACGAGCAACAGGTGCTTCAAGCTCAAACATCGAGACAAACCACAAAGGTGTGTCTGTGATGCGTGATTCTTTTGTTCTTTCAAAAAGAAGTTTTCCATCAACATCTTCAAGAGCAATTCTTTGGTAGTTACCGCTGTCAAAGTTTGCATTGATCATAATCGACATCATAGAGATATCGCCATTTGCAGAGCCTAAAGAGAGTGAAAGTGAACTTGCGGTGTTTTGAGCATCTTCAAAGAGTCTCTCAGCAACAGAACTGCTTGCATTTTTAAAGTTAAGCACAAGAACAGTTGTTAATATAGTAACAAGTAATAAAGAAAGGATAAGTGCAATCTGTTTAAATAGTGTCATACATAAGTGTAGCAATAAAGAGCTTAATCAATCCAAAAGTGGAGTTATTTTAGCTTTGTAGAGAGTTTCTGATCTCCATAAATTCATCAAAGTGCTTTAAAAATATATCAAGTAAGCGTGGATCAAAACTTGTTCCTCGCCCCTCTTCCATCACTTTGTAGACCTTCTCTTTAGGCCAAGCCTCTTTGTAAACTCTTTTTGTAGAGAGTGCATCAAACACATCCGCAATAGCAGTGATACGACCAACAATATCGATCTCTTCTCCTTTGAGCCCTTGGGGATAGCCTGTTCCATCCCACTTTTCATGGTGTTGATAGGCGATTATAGAAGCGAGTTTTAAGAGCTCACGTTTTGAATTTTTGAGTATCTCGTACCCTGCTGTTGTATGGTTTTGCATCTTTTGATACTCTTCATCACTTAGAGCAGCAGGTTTGTTTAAGATAATATCGGGGATTGTGATTTTTCCGATATCATGCAGAGGTGAAGCAAGTTTGAGTTTTTGTGCATCCTCGTGATCGATACCACTTAAAAGGGCGAGTCTTTCTGAGTAAAGAGCAACTCTGTCAACATGCATTTTAGTGCTGACATCACGACTCTCAACACTGTTACCAAGTGTAGTTATTATCTCTGTTTGGGTGTTCTCTATCTCATGAATAAGCCTAAGTTGTTCATTTTTAGCTTCTTGCTCATGAGTGATATCTGATATATTAGCGATCACAACATCTTTTGTGTCATTGACCCCAAATGAGATACGGATAGGAAAAGTTTCACCATTTTTTCTCATAGCAAAAAGTTCATGAGTATTGTTCAAGATACCCTTAGAGATCTTTGTTTTAAAAAATTCTGCAGAGGCTTTGTCATGCTTTTTGAAGTATCCAGTAGGCATAAGAAGATGAAGTTTGTCCTCCCCTAACATCTCCTCTTTTGTGTAGCCAAATATGTCTTCGGCTCTTTTGTTGTAAGTGAGGATTTTTCTTGTCTTATCAATAGCGATGATAGCATTGTTGTTTGACTCAGTGAGAGTATGTTCATAACTTTGCGACTCATAAGCTTGACGTAGCAATATAAGTATAGCAGATTTGAGTTTTTTATCATCAATATGGTGAAGAAATATAAAAAATGCCAAGAGTGATTGGATAACCATAGAGATGGTATTTTGTGTAAAAAAGAGAATATTAATCAGTAAAATAAAAAAGACTACAATATGTGTCATCGAGATTCTTTTTGTAATAGGATCAAACTTTTGTTCAATTTCTTTGTAGTCTAGTTTTTGCATGATGTCATTATTGCATAAATTTTGTATTAAATTACTTTATTTTTCATATTTTTCATAAGTCTACCCCACTTTTTATGGGCTTTGTTGCTTTTTACTTTTTTCCCGTTTCCTTTGCTAGAAGCTTTGTAGAGTGTTTCACCATTGAAGTTGTAGATAGGGATAAGGTCTTTTCTTTTGCTCGCTGGAAATATTTTTAGATTATAGTTATCAAGTACAAGTGGTTCTGCATGGGGAGTTTTAAAGTAGGTCAGAACCATATGTGAAGCATTGAACCTTTTTGACTTAACATAAGTAAAAAAGAGTTTTTTTGCATCAACCCCAAGATAAAGAAGTGCAAAATATTTTGCAATGACATAATCTTCACAATCTCCTTTATCTTTACCTAAAAATTGCCATGGTGTTGCCCAGTAATCTTTTTTCCCATATACTTTTCTATCTGGCACATAGCGAACTTTGTTGTAGAAGTCATTGACACCCTTGAGTTTTTCCATCTCAGATTTGTTTTTGAGTCTATCGAGTGTTTTTTGTTGGTAGAAAAATCTTTTTTTTGCAAACACTTTATACTTCTTGACTATCCTTTTAAGAAGTTGTGCTTCTACATAAGCTTTGTCTGCAGAGGCACTCTGAACAAGTAGTACCGATATGATAAAGATTTTTAAAAGTGACATCTTTTTATTATAGCTAAGTTTGTCTTTTGTTAAACCCTGACGTTCCTTTTTTTGCTTGAACATCAATCTTGTGTGCATAAGGTTTGAGGTATGGTGGGATTGCTCTTCCTTTAAGCTTGAGCATATCGTGAAGCATTGCATCGGCTACTGCTGAGCTATCAAGAGACTTTTTGGTTGTAAGATACTCAAAGAGAAGTTTGCCCAGTCTCTCTAACGAGATCTTCCAGGTAGAATCAGTTTGTTCATATATCCAAAGGCTAAACGTATAAAAGTTCTCAAACACACTTTGGCTCCCCCAAAGTAGAACAATAGTGCGTTTGAAGTTACCTGAATTGTAAGTCAGATCCCAAAACCTTGCAAAACGCTTCATGATCTGTATATCTTTAAAGCTGAGCTGATCGTTTTTGAGAATATCATAAGGGGGAATATCACTATAAACCATTCCAAAGGTTTCATCGTGGCGTTTTATATGTGTACCTGAGAGTTTTTTGAGTATCCCTATTTGGATCTCACATTTTGCCATAGAAACAAGAATATCGAGATTTTTACCAAAACTCTCTAAGCTCTCCCCTGGTAGCCCTACGATGAGATCAAGGTGTATATGAGCCTGCGTTTCATTTTCTAAAAACTCTATGTTGCTTCTCATCTTCTCAAGATTAATCACCCGCGAGATGTTATGTGCGACATTTTCATTGAGTGTTTGTATTCCGATCTCAAGCTGGAGTGCACCATGGGGGAAAGCTTTGATCTTTTCTCTTAGAGATGTTGGAAAATGATCTGGTATCACCTCAAAATGAGCAAAGTAGGGTGGCTCTTTTGAGAGAAAAAAATCGAGTATTTTGTTTGCTGCTTTCATATTGAGGTTGAAGGTTCTATCGACAAACTTGAAGTTTCTTGCACCTCTTTGCCATAGCTTTTCAAACGCTACAAGCAAAGTATCAAGATCAAAACTTCGCACCTTCTCATCCATAGATGAGAGGCAAAATTCACACTCAAAAGGACACCCTCTTGAGATCTCAACATAAAGGTATCTGTTTGCTATGTCACTATCTGTGTAGTACTCATAAGGTAAAGAGAGCTCTTTGAGCTTTGGTAGAGTGATAGGGATAACCTTTTGTGTAGGTGCTTTGTTTTGTTCTAGCTCTTTGCAGAGTTTGTAAAATGCGACATCACCTTCCCCTTGTATAATATAATCAGCTCCATCAAGAGCAACACGAAAAGGGGTGTAACTCACCTCAGGACCACCTAAAATTACTTTGGTTTGTGGGGAGATTTTTTTTAAGATGTGTACAAGTTCAGATACCTCTGAAGCATTCCATATATACACACCAATCCCGATAATCTCAGGGTTATGCTGTAAAATCTTCTCAGCAATAGTTTGGATAGCATCATTGATACTAAACTCCAAGATATGAGTATCACTCTGAAGCTCTTGCATATTTGCATAGATATAGCGAAGACCGATTGCACTATGGGTAAAACGTGAATTTAAAGTGGTTAAAACTATTTTCATAAGGGTAGTGTAACATAAGATAGGAGAAAAAACACTCAAGCAAAATAAAAGGGGAAAAAGCTTGAGTGTTTAAAAAATGTTAATAGGATACATTCTCAAATATGAAAGGGGGAAAACATAATTGAGATGTAAAATTATAATAATTATAAGTAAATGTTTAGTAAATACTTATTTGTCCCCTTTTTTCTTATACTCTTCTATCATCATATCGAGTTTTTTGAAGAGTTCATGTGATGCTTTTTCCATGACAGAGAAGTTTTCTGTGAGTTTTGCAGGATGGTCAAATTTCAGTGTTGACCCCTCTTTGACATACTCAAAGTTTTTCATCACCATATCGTGAACAATAGCATGAGGTTTATCCATCTCCGCAAATGCTTTTGTATGTCCAAAACGCTCTTTACCCATGTTCGCATACCACTCACCCATACGGCAGTGTTTGTGGTCACTAAAGACTGCACTTTGATCCTCTTCTAAAATAGTTGAGTATGCTTTTGATTTAAAGAGAATATGATCTACTTTAACAAGAGTTGTAAAGAGACGGTTTTGGATGTTGACTGCAGAGCTTGATGATTGTGTTGCTAGAGAGTTAAGCTCTTGGAAGGTCTCTTCAAAGTCATGAATAACATCACTAGAATCTTGTGCAATATTTGAGATCTCATCTGAGTTTGAACGCATATCGTTTGCTTCTTGCTGGAGTGTTGAGATGGTGATCTCAATCTCATTTGTCGCTTTTTGAGTACGCTCAGCAAGTTTTCTTACTTCATCAGCAACCACGGCAAAACCGCGACCATGCTCACCAGCACGTGCTGCTTCTATGGCAGCATTGAGTGCAAGGAGATTTGTTTGATCTGCAATATCTTTGATGAGACCAACCACTTCAGAGATCTCACGTGAACGACCTTCAAGGTTGATGATCCCTTCATGTGAAGAAGCGATAAGATCAACTAAAGAGTTGAGTCTTTCACCAATCTCTATAACACTTGTAAGTGATTTTGAAGATTCATCTGCAGTACGTTTTGCAACATCAACGATATGTTTAGAATCTTCAGATGAGCTTGAAAGGTCATTTTGAATAATCTTAAGACCTTCACCAATCCCCCCACCAAGTTTTGAAAAGTTATGTGACATCTCTCCACGAATCTTTGTGAGATAACCACTTGCAATCGATGAGATAGCTTTGTTGAGTTCAACAGAAGTGTTATAAAAGATACCGTGTAGCCCTGTTGGGTATGTTCGTCTGTATGTTTTTCCAACTGCTGCGTTTTCGATAGTTATTGCAGCATCACGCATAAATGCTTCAAGTTGATCAAGTACATCGTTGAGTGCCCATGCAAACTCAGACTCTGCACTTCCATCATCAGGGATGTGTGTTACACGCCCCTCAAGA
>JAMORZ010000155.1 GCA_027063295.1 Sulfurimonas sp. | reverse complement strand
ATCGTTATTGTACTTAGTGATCCCTACAATACTTTTGTGCAAACCAGCTATCTCTTCGTAAGACTCCAACTCAAAAACATACTCAACATTTTGTGTGTTAAAACAAAATATATCATCTAAAAGTTTAAACTCTAAAACAGATGTTTTCATTACTCATCCTTTAGTAGAGCTGCCACCTCTATAAGTTCACTGACATTATTAGCCATTGTTTGAGACATATTTGTGATATGTTCTGCTGCTACTTTTGACTCTTGAGCATTAGAGAGTGCCAGGTTGGCTGCTGTGATTGTTTGTTCTGATGCGATCTGTGTTTGTTCAAGTGCAGATTCTATCTCTGAGAGTTTGTGATCTATCTCTTTAAATGTTGCTACATTGAGTGCTATCTCTTGAGTGTTTTCATCCATATCACCTGCAAGTGTGATGAGTGCTTCTGCCTCTTTTACACCAATGAGTTGCATCTTATCTATCGCTTCGATAATACTCTCTGTTTCATCTTCAAGGTTATCTACAATATCATTAATCTGATCAAGGCTTTGTTCAGAATTTTCTGCAAGGTTACGGATATCATTACTTACAACTGAGAAACCTTCCCCTAGCTCACCCACACGCATAGCTTCTACTGAACCGTTAATGGAGAGTGCTGCAGTTTGTACAATAGTAAGCTCAATTTTACGAAGTATCTTTTTGAGATACTTGATACTTTTTTTGATCTGTTTTGCCTCTTTGTGTATCTCTTCACTCTCTGCAAGATTTTTCTTAGAATCAACCCCAGCTTGAGTTATCGTAGCAACATTTTCTTTAAAATTTTCCTGAATCGTATGAATCGCTTCGTTTACTTCATCTACTGTTTTGCTTACTTTTTTTGTGATCTCATTTGCTTTTTTGGAGATCTCAGCACTTTTTTGTGCATCATCTTGAGCAATCTCCCCTGCTTCTTGGATCTGTTCAAGTGCTATCATACTTTGAGCCATAGAGTTTTCTATCTCCTCTATAGCTGAGCTTAACTCCTCTGCTGCAGAGGCAAGGTCATTGACAACACCCTCATCGGAGCTGTCCTCTTCAACTTTTTTTGCTAAAGATTCAAGCATTTTTGCCGCTGAATCAGACTGGTTAAACGCAGTAGCCTGCATAGAGATGGTTTGTGTCACCTCACTTACAGCCCCTGCACTCTCCTCTGCTGCTGAGGCTATCGTCTCAGCTGAGAGTTGCATTTTAACTATCTCATCATCAAGCTCTTTGAACTCCTCAAGAGATTGTGAAACACTCTCAACAATCTCCATCAGTTTTTTAACAAGCTCTTTCATAGATGAAGCATTGTTACTTGCGTTTGTTGAAGCATCTTCTACAAGTGTTTTTGTATCAACAATAGAAGTTTGTACATTTTTTACATTGTTTTGAATATCTTGCACCACTGTTTTAATCTCTTGTGCATAGGAGTTAGACTTTGAAGAGAGTGCACGAATCTCTTTTGCCATCACAGAGAAGCTCTTACCCTTCTCTTCTGCACGAGTTGCTTCAATGGCAGCATTGAGTGCCAAAAGGGAGGTGCGTTTTGCAAGTTTAGTGATAAGATTTACCGTTTGAGATATCTCCTCACCTGCAACACTGAGTCGCTCACCTACATCACTTACATGTTCAGCTGATTTTGCGATGCGAAGCATATTTTCAGAAGACTCTGTAATCTTTTGTGAGGCTTTTGCTATAGATTCTTCAAGTTTTTGTATATTTTTTGCAGAGTTCATACTCATCTTTAAAATATTACTTGAGTTTACTTTTATCTGATTTGTCGCACCCAAAGACTCCTCAGCTGCTCCTGAGCTCTCCTCAGCAGCAGCTGCGATACTCTCCATGGTTGACTTAAGCTGCTCTATAGCACTCAGTCCATCTGCAGTGGAACTTTGTAAGGACTTGGCCGCTGAGTTGAGCAGTACTACATTGGAGGTTGTGTTGCTTGTAGTATTTGAAGGCTCTTTTTTTGCACTAGGAGTAGGTATTGTTTCAATCACTTCATCCTCTACAGCAGAGGATGTTTGTGTCTCATTATTGTTAAATATCGTATTGATAAAAGGCATCTTCAACTCCTTTACTTTTACTATCTAAAAGCAATAATAACCAAAAAAAATTAAATTTTAATAAATTTTTTCACCTTTGTTTTCCAACAAAGAATCCCCCAGCCACACCAAGTGGTACAACTGTTGTATAGAACAAAAATCTATCTGCTATCTCAGAGAAAAAGCTCAAGCCTAATGCAAGGAAAAGCACAAAAGATGCACTCCCAAACGAACCACTTCCACCAAAGACAAGTGCAAGCAATGGAAGTAAGATCCCGCCAACTATGAGTGTAACCAAACGCAGCAGTTTTATCTTTGCAAAATTCTCATTGAGTAAACGTTTAGTTCTTTGGAGTTGGTATTCGTTCTCTTTTATAGTGTCGAGCATAACATCACCCAAAAAGAGTGCTAAAAATCCACCAAGAGAGATTTGAGTAAGCACTGTCATAACAACAAGAGGCAGCTCTTTATATGCAGGTTTTAAGATATGCTCATCAACCTCTTTCATATCTTCTGGAAGATTCTCAGACAGAGTATATCGTGTTGTTGAGTTGGTGATGCGAGCATCTGGTAAAAACGGCATATTTGCCATCTCATCTATCTGTGTTTTTTTTCACTCTTCTATATTTACGGCTTCTATCTCTATCGCACCTGCTGGGACAAGCTTGTACACATGCTGGAGACTCTCCCACATCAAGACACATATGACACATATGACACTTGGTGACGATGTTGCGTTCTTCATGAAATACAGGCACACCATAAGGGCAGTTCCAAGTACAGTATTGACACCCGATACATACATCATCAAAGTGAAAACGGTACTGCTCCCTCTCTTTGAGTGGTGGAATATCGATAGAGTAAGAGCCACACTGCATCGATGTATCTGCTTTGTGTTCTATAAAACTCTCTAATGGTGTCTACATAATTGTATATCTCCAGTTAAATTGTTTAAATTATATACAATTTAAAAGTGATAATGGGCAAAAATCTATCTAAAATTTATACACCAAAAGTTTTGAAGAATTTTTCTAGCTCTTTTGCAACCATAGGTTTGGCATAAAAATATCCCTGTATTTTACTACAGCCATTCTCTACTAAAAACTCTTTTTGCTCTTGTGTTTCAACACCCTCAGCAATAAGACTCATCCCCAAAGAGTTCCCAAGTGCAATAACAGCTCTAACGATCGCAACATCATCCTCATTTTCTGGAATATCCCGCACAAATGATTGATCGATTTTTAGTTTATCTATTGGAAAACGTTTTAGGTATGAGAGTGATGAATACCCTGTTCCAAAGTCATCGATAGAGATCCTAATCCCTAAAGAGTGGATCTTCTCAAGTTTTGCTATCGCTTCTGTTGGATGTTGCATAATATCACTCTCAGTCACTTCAAGTTCCAACCAAGATGGATCAAAAGAGTACTCTTGTAATCGGCTTTGTAAAAACTCTAAACATGTTGGCTTTGCCAGTTGTTTAGCTGCAAGATTTAAAGAGAGAGTTCCATGATACATATCTTTTTTATGCCATAGTGCAACTTGCTCCATCGCCTTTTTCATCACAATCTTATCTATATCTACAATAAGTCCTGTCTCCTCTGCTAAAGGTATAAAATCAGCAGGTGAGACAATACCATCTTGAGGATGCACCCATCTTACAAGTGCCTCAAGACCAACAACCTTGTGTGCTTTTGCATCTACTTGTGGTTGATAATAAACAATAAATTCATCATTTTCTATAGCTTGACGAAGACTTCCTTGAAGCATCACCTTATCTAAAGCCTCTTGTGTCATCTCCGATGAGTAAAACTGATAATTATTTCGACCTTCATCTTTAGCCTTATACATCGCTGCATCTGCATTTTTTAGCAGGTTTACAATATCTCCATCCTCAGGATAGATACTGATTCCTATACTAGGTGAGATATAAAAACTTGTTCCATTGATCTCTATTGGCTCAGAGAGTGCATCTAAAATCTTTTGTGCACTCTTTTTAACACGATCAAGGTTTTCTATATTTTCTATAATAAGAGTAAACTCATCCCCACCAAGTCTTGAGAGTGTATCATTGATCGCAATAGTAAGAAGTAAACGTTGTGCTACAAGTCTTAATACTTCATCTCCAACATGATGTCCAAGAGAATCATTTATCTGTTTAAACCTATCAAGATCGATGAAAAGAAGTGCTAATTTTTTCTTACTCTTATCTGCATTTTCTAAACTTTTTTCAAGTTTCTTTTGAAACAATGCCTTGTTTGGTAATTCTGTTAAAGGATCATAAAAAGCTTGATGTTCAAGCTGTCTTGTTCTTTTCTCTACAAGGTTTTCCAGCTCTTTGTTTAACTCTCTTAGCTCTTTTGTTTTGTCATCTATCTTTTGTTTAAGAGAATCATTGGCTCGTTTTAAAACAATATGTCTGTAAACAAATGCGATCACAATGAGTAAAATAAGCACTAGAAGTTGATACACTAAAGTATAATCTTGTCTTTTTTCTACAATAGTTGAGATCCATCGACTCTCTATAAGCTTTTTATCTACCTCTTGAAGGTGTGCAACAACTTTAGAAAATATCTCATGAAGCATCGGTTTGTCATCTCTAGTAGCAACTGCTATGCGAAAACCAAATGGAAGTTTTCCAGCTATCTTTATATCTGTAAAACCCTCTTTTTGTATCAGATACACAATAGCAGTTGTCACATTGATAAAACCATAAACTTCACCAGATTTAACAGCATTGAGTCCTTGTAAGATATCATCAACCTTTACAATTTTGATAGAAGGGTAATGGCGTTTGAGATCATCTATGATTGCCGAACCTCGTACTACTGCATACTTTTTATCTAGTTTTTGAGCAATATTTTCTATAAATGTGGTATCTTGCTTTGTTGCAATAACGTAAGGAGCTTCATAATATACTGGTGAAAAGTCTAAAAACTTTTCTCTCTCAGGTGTGATCCCTGCCATAGGT
This sequence comes from Sulfurimonas sp., assembly GCA_027063295.1. Taxonomy (GTDB): domain Bacteria; phylum Campylobacterota; class Campylobacteria; order Campylobacterales; family Sulfurimonadaceae; genus Sulfurimonas. Next base: position 1,131 of record JAMORZ010000155.1, on the reverse strand, counting down.
AAAAGATCACATTTTTTTGATTTTATCGCAGATAAACTCTCTGCCCAGTTGTTAGTTTTGTAAAGCTCAATTTTTTCAAATCCTAATGCATCTGTAAAATAACGAAGATAATCAGCTCCCATCCCTCTGTAATAACCTTTTTCATCTATCCATTCAAAAGGTTTCCATTTTGGATCAACACATATTCTCAGTGTTTTGTGTTCATACACATAAGTACGCTCTTTATGTGTCAGATAAAGATGTTTTTGGTGTAAAAAGATTTAAATCAATATTTTGTTGTTCATCTAAAAATCCCGACTTTACAATTCTGTTGTATTCTGAAAGTACACCACCCTCATCAACTTCCCCTATCTCATAGAGGTTTGTCATCATCAACTCTTGTGTCACCTCAGCTTCATACATCAAAGCATCTATAGAAGTTGTTGTATTGTACTTTCTATGAATGATATTAACAGTTTGTTCAATATGCTCAAGTGCATACTTCCACCCTTTTTTTGTTGCCTCTAAAAATGCTTCAACTTTTTTAGGATGGTCTAAAAGATTTTCGTGAGATGTAAAAAGATTAATAGCACTTGATGCATATCCATAATCAGAAGGTTCTATAATATTGTAAGGATAATTGAGCTTATCTAAAAGGTATACTTCATTAGAGCGAAATGCAGCTGCTGCATCTACTTGATGACTTATAAAAGCATCAATATTATTCACTCCATTGACAAATGTAGCATTTTTTGAAGATATATGAAACTGACGAAGCAAAATTGCCAAGGGGCTTTGGATAGCTTCACTTGGGTTAATCATAATCTTTTTACCCACCAAATCTCTGATGGAATGGATATCTTTTTGAGCGATAATAACAAGTGGTGATTTTTGAAAATAGGTAGCAAGAAGTGTCACATGAGCGAGTTGTTTATTTTTATAAAGTAAGCGGGAATTACTTATTAGGTAATCTACTTCCCCATCTGTAAGTTGTTGTGTAGAATAGTTTGGGGAATACTCCAAAAGCTCAACATCAAAACCCACATTTTTATAATATCCAAGCTCTTTTGCCATAATAAAACCAGCAAACTGAAACTGATACTTCCACTGCAGTTGTACTTTTACTTTTTCAAGTTCAAGTGCAAAAAGTGC
>JAMORZ010000154.1 GCA_027063295.1 Sulfurimonas sp. | reverse complement strand
CACAAAGAGCAATGACACTTGTACGTGAACATGTTCTCATGAGTAGTGTTGCGTTTAAAGAAAATATCCATAACGAAAAAACACTCTATAAGTTTATGTCTAGAGTTGGAGATGCTAAAAATCTACAGCTACTCTACATTTTAACTTATGCAGATATCAATGGTGTTGGTGGTGATACTTACAACTCCTTTAATGCAAAACTTCTTTTAGATCTTTATAAAAGTGCATTTGAAGTGGTAGAGAATACAGAACGTATCACAGATGCAAAGAAAAGACTTATTATTGAAAAAAGAGTACAAAAACATAGTGATTTTCTTGCATTGACTCGCTTACAACAAAAGAAGATACTTACTGTTGAATCAAATCTCTTTTTCTTCAAACATAGTGTTGATGAGATTTTAGAGATAGCAAAAAAAGCAAGAGAGATCAAAGAGTATGACTTTACAATAAAAAATGAAGATGCATTAACTATTGAAATATACAGAAAAATCCCTATTAATATAGGCTATCTTCTCTCCACATTAGCTCATCTCAATGTTGCAGGGATGGAGATTTTTACTCTTTTTGATGGTGTAAAGTACTTTAGAATCGATTTTATTCAAAATGTCCATGGTAATGAACTTGTTGAAGTTCAAGAGATTATTGATGATTCTTTTGATATGACAAAACAGACTCCTCTGGCTGATGTAACTATACTTAAAGAGGAGATAAACATCGATTGTGAACATTCCTTAACCCATGCTGAACTTGCAGTGCATACCAAAAATCAAAAAGGGCTACTCTCGTATATTATGAGTATACTTGAGACTTTACAGATAAACATTGTCACAGCAAAAATACACTCCAGCAAATATAAAGTAAAAGATAGTTTCTTAATGGAAAAACAAAACAATATATGTGATAATGTCACCCAAATTATCAAACTGCTTACAAAAGGGAATTAGATGTGTGGAATTGTTGGATACCTCGGAGATAAAAATACTAAAAAAATTTTACTCGATGGTTTAAAAGAGTTGGAGTACAGAGGGTATGATTCTGCAGGTATTGCTGTATTGCAAGATGGTGATTTTCAAAGTTATAAGGCGGTTGGAAAGCTACTCAATCTTGAGGAGAAAACAAAAGATTTTATTACAGAAAAATTTGCAGTTGGGATTGGTCATACACGTTGGGCAACACATGGAAAACCAACAGAATTAAATGCCCATCCACACTTGGGTGAGAGCTCTTATGTTGTCCATAACGGTATCATTGAAAACTATGCAGAGCTAAAAAAAGAGCTCCAAGATGATGGTGTTACATTTTTGAGTCAAACAGATACTGAGGTGATTGTACACCAGTTTGAAAAAAATCTCCAACTAACATCCTCTGCTTTTGAAGCATTTGAAAAAACCATCTCCGAACTAGAAGGTGCTTATGCTATCTTGCTTGTAACAAAAGGGGAGAGCGAGACTATCTTCTTTGCAAAACACGGTAGTCCTATGCTTGTTGGTATCGATACCCAAAATGATAAATACTTCGCATCTTCTGATACACCACTCATTGGACACTGTAGCGATGTAAACTATTTTGATGATGGAGATTATGGTTATGTGACAAAAGAGCATATAGTTGTTTTTGACAAAGAAAAACAACAAAAAGAGCCACAGTTTACAAAACTAGCTACAAATAAACTCTCAGCACAAAAAGATGGATACCGCTTTTTTATGGAAAAAGAGATTTATGAACAATCTGATGTTATTGCAGACACCCTTCTTGGAAGAGTTAATGATACTGAGATTCTTTTTGATGAATTGGAAGATGAGTTTTTTAATGGAATTGAAGAGATAAAGCTTTGTGCATGTGGAACATCTTATCACGCAGCATTGAGTGCATCTTACCTTTTTGAGAGACATTCTAAAATCAAAACATCAGTTGAAATTGCATCTGAGTTTCGTTACAGAGAACCTATCATGCACCAAGACACCCTCTTTGTTGTTATCTCTCAAAGTGGTGAAACAGCAGATACTCTTGAAACACTGAAAATGGCAAAAAATGCAGGGTTGAAAACACTTGTTATCTGCAATGTGGACAACTCCTCTATGGTGCGTTTGGCTGATGCTTCCATACTTACAAGAGCTGGAGTGGAAAAAGGTGTCGCTTCAACAAAAGCATTTGCTACACAGGTGAGTATTTTCTGGATGCTCTCCCTCTATCTTGCACAACTAAGAGAGACTCTCTCAAGGGAGATGATTCAAGAGCAGATCACACTTTTGCGTGCTGTTCCTGCTGCAGTCAAAGTAGATGATACAACGCATGAGCGTATCAAACGTCTCTCAAAACGCTACCTTCATGGACATGGTTTTTTCTTTATCGGAAGAGATATCTTTTTCCCTCTTGCTCTTGAGGGAGCTCTTAAACTCAAAGAGATTAGCTACTTACATGCTGAAGGTTACCCTAGTGGAGAGATGAAACACGGTCCAATTGCACTAGCAGATCCAGAGCTTTTTACTATCGCTTTACTTCCTCAAAATCTGCTTTATGAAAAAACAAAATCAAATGTAGAGGAGTTAAGTGCCAGAGACTCAACAATTTGTGCCATCTCACCCATCACATTTGACAAAGCAGACGATTTTATCCAAACAAAACACCATACAAGCTATATGCTTGAGTTTTTTGAGATGATGGTTGTTGTACAGCTTCTTTCACTTGAAATCTCTGTTCGACTGGGCAACGATGTTGATATGCCAAGAAATCTTGCAAAAAGTGTTACAGTGGAGTAAGAACTTTATAAAATATCACTATTTTTTCATTTTAATTTTATCTTAACTTTGCTATTATAAACACTTATATAATGCAAATGGAAATTTAATGACAACAAAATCAAGACTTTTACTTATCGTAACCCTAATGCTTCTTGGACTTGGAGTAGCAACTATCATCAATGTATCTCTCAACTTCAGGGATTACAGCATTAAAAGTGCTGTAGAGAAGTCCACCATGACCGCAGCTATTGTAAAAGATGGCCTCACTGCCCATATGGTCAATGGCATTATGGATAAACGTCAGTATTTTCTTGATCAGATCTCCTCCAACAATGATGAGGTGAAATCTCTTTGGCTTGTTCGTTCTCAGAATGTTATTGATCAGTTTGGAGAGGGGTACAGCAGTGAGACTGTTCGAGATGCTA
>JAMORZ010000153.1 GCA_027063295.1 Sulfurimonas sp. | reverse complement strand
TCTTGATACAGGAGAGATGATAAAATCTGTCCATGAAACTTCTGACAAGATTATTTTACGTGTTTCTATCCCATACAAAGCTACCATCAACAGTGGTGGAAGTACAAACTGTCTTAGCTGCCACAATGTAAACCGCGGAGATACACTTGGTGCTGTTAGTATGGAGTTTGATATAACAAGCATGAGAAATACAGGTATGCTGACTATCTTAAAGATTTTACTTATCAATATACTCTTTATCGTTGTTGCTCTGATACTCATCAACTACTATGTAACTCCATATATGAAACTCTTTACAAATATGCAACTAGGTATTACAAAAGCATACCGTGGTGATTTTTCCCATAAGTTTTTTACAACTATCGGTGGTGATGCTCGAGATATAGTTCTTCAGATGAATACTCTTTTTAGAAAAATGCAAGAAACATTTGGTGATATTAAACATAATCTCTCAACTTTTATCCCCCAAGGTAGTATCTCTTCATCAAACGACCCTTTACAAGAAGCAACAGTTATCATCAAAGAGCTCTCAGATATATACAAATTTAAAAAGACCATTGAACTTGATGCAAAAAAAGAGATTATCTACTCAAGAATTGTTGATGTATTGTTGTATAAGTTTAAACTTGAACATTTTGCATTTTATGAGATAAACACACCAAAATCAAAACGTCAACTGATACATATCACAAATGATTCTAGTATATGTGATAAAGAGGTAGATACTGATGCCACTCTGTGTCGTGCATATAAAACAAACTCAGATGTCATCTCAACCGAATTTGTTGATTTGTGTAAATTTTGTAAAGCAGGTGATTTGCACTATATTTGTATCCCTTTTAGTATCAATGAAGAGCATTCACTAGTACTCTCGATTACAACAAAAAAAGAGAGTGATATCTCTCGTATCAATACACAAATTCCAAGCATCAAAAACTATCTCGAAGCGGCTAAACCAGTGATAGAGAGTCGTATCTTAATGTCAAAACTCCATGATACATCTCTTAGAGATGGCATGACTGGACTTTATAATAGACGTTTTTTAGAAGAGTTTATTGATAAAGTAATGCACCAAGCAAAACGTGAAAATGAAACATACAGTGTTATGATGCTTGATGTTGATTACTTTAAAATGGTTAATGACACTTATGGTCATGATGTTGGAGATCAAGTTATCGTAGAGATTGGAAAATTACTTCAAGAGAGTATCCGTGAATCTGATTTAGCTATCCGCTATGGTGGTGAAGAGTTTGTTGTTATGCTTCACAATGCAACTCAAGAGGGAGCCCTAAAAGTTGCAAAAGAGATACATACAAAATTTGCACAGATCATCTTTGATGTTGGTGCAGGTGAAACTATGCAAAAAACTATGAGTATTGGTATCGCAAGATTTCCTGATGATGGTGATACGATCTGGAAAACCATAAAATTTGCAGATACTGCTCTTTATGTTGCTAAAACAACAGGAAGAAATAAAATCGTAGAATACACTGCGGAGATGAGTGAGAGTGAAACACTCAGATAGCCTCAGCTTGTGAGTATCTCACTTTTTTTAATACATGATGAAGAGGCTTTTAGCCTTTCACCATCGCCTCTATCTTCTCAACCACAGATGGATCTTCTAGTGTTGAGATATCTTGAGTAATCGCTTCACCTTTTGCAATAGAGCGAAGGATACGACGCATAATCTTTCCAGAGCGTGTCTTTGGAAGTCCTGGAGCAAATACCATATCATCACAGATAGCAATATTTCCTATCTCTTTTTTTATAACTGCATTGATAGCTTTTACCTCTTCAACCTCATCAGCGACACCATCATCACTTTTTAAAACAATATAAGCAAAAATCCCCTCACCTTTAAGCTCATGTGGTTTTCCAACCACAGCAACCTCAGCAACATTTGGATGTTTTTTGATCGCCGCTTCCACTTCAGCAGTTCCCATTCTATGGCCTGAAACATTGATAACATCATCAGTACGACCAGTAATAGTGATATAGCCATCTGCATCATACACGGCACCATCACCTGTAAAATAAACTGCTTTACCATCTTTTTTAACATCACCAAAATAAGACTTCACATAACGCTCTTCATCTCCCCAAACACCACGAATCTGTGATGGCCAAGGGCGAGTGATACACATATAACCTGTCTCACCCTCTTCTACTCTCTCACCCGTTGCAGGATCAAGTATCTCTGCTATAATCCCCGGTAGTGGAAGTGTCGCACATGCAGGTTTTATAGGAGTAGCACCTGGAAGTGGAGAGATGATGTGTCCACCAGTTTCAGTTTGCCAGTAAGTATCTACTATAGCACACTTACTTTGCCCTACCTCTTCATAGTACCATTTCCAAGCTGGAGGATCGATAGGCTCTCCAACTGTTCCTAGTACTTTTAGACTAGAGATGTCATATTTTTTAGGTTCATCTTCACCCATTTTATGTAAAACACGTATAGCTGTTGGAGCAGTGTAGAACTGGTTGATACGGTGGTTCTCTACCATAGCCCAAGGTCGCCCCGCATCAGGGTATGTGATAACACCCTCAAACATCACAGTAGTTGCACCCATTGCAAGTGGACCATATACTATATATGTATGCCCTGTGATCCACCCAATATCCGCCGTACACCAGTAAGTATCGTTCTCTTTTACATCAAAAACCCACTCCATAGTCATCTGAGCCCATAGTATATACCCAGCAGAGTTGTGTTGTACACCTTTTGGTTTTCCCGTACTTCCTGAAGTGTAGAGTAAAAAGAGTGGATCTTCTGCATCCATAACCTCAGCTTCACATTTTGTAGATTTGTTTTTGATAAGCTCATTGTATGAGTAGTCACGTCCAGCTACCCACTCTATATCTTCGTTGTTTCTCTCAACAACAAGTACCTTCTCAACAGGTGAGCTATCATCTATTGCCGCATCAACCACAGGTTTTAGCATATATGGTTTTGTTTTACGGTATGCTCCATCAGCAGTGATCACCACT
>JAMORZ010000152.1 GCA_027063295.1 Sulfurimonas sp. | reverse complement strand
CTGGGTTACGTGCAGTACCAGCGATAGTTGCAGCAGCAGTATGACCCATACCGATAGCTCCACCAAGTGCAGCAAGACCAAGTCCAAGACCTGCAGCAATCATAGAGTATGCTTTAAGAGTTTGGTTAGCAACTTCACCCTCGTTAGCGAATACAGCAGCAGAAAAAGCTACTAGTAAAAAAAGAATTTTTTTCATAATATTTCCTTAAAATTAGTACAATCCGTTCGGATAGCGTAACCTCATCAAACAATGAAGCAACCTAAACATAAATGCCTAGATTTCCCTACTTGAAATTGATAGGCGAATTATATACTTTCAATGCTGAACTTTCTCTTATATCATAGAAAGAGATATCTTATTTCCTTTAAACTCTATAATCTCAACTGTAACTTTGTCCCCCTCAGAGAGCACATCTGTTACTTTGTTTACTCTATCGCGAGAGATTTTAGAGATATGTAAAAGTCCATCTGTACCATCTGGAAGCTCGACAAATGCACCAAAATCAACGATGCGTTTAACTTCACCCTCATACTTCTCACCCACTTCATACTTGATTTTAGCTTTTTTAGGAGTGTTTACTATCTTTTCAATATGCTCTTTAGCCCCTGCTACACCTGTTTTGTTTTTCCCTGTAATTTTTACTTTTCCATCTTTTTTATCGATATCGATCGCTACTTCAAACTTCTCAATCATCTCACGGATCGTTTTTCCAGCCTGACCGATAATATCTCCAATAAAACTTGGATCTATATGAAAAATATCTGTTGAAGGAAGAACCCCATCGTTAAACTCTATATTTTTCTCAGCTTCAAGCATAATGTCGATAATATGACTTCTCCCCTCTTTTGCTTGGTAGAGTGCCTCTTTGAGTACATCAAGGCTGATACCACCAAGTTTGATATCCATCTGCATCGCAGTGATACCCTCTTTTGAACCTGTTACTTTAAAGTCCATATCTCCATCATGATCTTCAAGCCCCATGATATCTGAGAGAATCGCATAGTTCTCACCCTCACTTACCATACCCATAGCGATCCCTGCTATTGTATCACTTGTTTCAATATCTGCTGCACGAAGTGCCATATAACCACCACATACAGTTGCCATTGAGCTTGAGCCGTTTGACTCTAGTATCTCAGAGACTAAACGCACTGTTTGTCCATCTAGGTTTACCACAGGTTCAAGTGCACGTTTTGCCAAGTTTCCATGACCAAGTTCACGACGTTTTGTTCCCATTACAGGGCTTGCTTCACCAACTGAGAAACCTGGAAAGTTGTAGTGCACCATAAAGTTTTCATTTTGTGTACCATCATCTGTGAGCGATTCAAACATCTGTGCATCTTTTGCTCCACCCATAGTAAGCACTACAAGCGCTTGCGTTTGCCCACGTGTAAACAAACATGAAGCATGAGCTTTTGGAAGTATATTTGTATCTATGCTAATTGGTCTAACTTCATTGAGTTTACGACCATCTGCACGAACACGATCATTTAATATTTGTGCTCTTACCTGCTCACGTTTTACTCTGTCTATGGCATCTTTGAGTTCTAACTCACTCTCAACCTCTGCCCATTCTTCTTTTATAGAGAGTATCTTTTTTCTCAGCTCTCTTAGAGCAGTTGAACGTTCAGATTTTGCCATTTGATTCATTGCTGAGGCGATATCTGCCATGTGGTTCTCTCTTACATAGCTGACCATTTCTTCATTTACCTGATGAGCTTTAAGTTCAAGTGGTTTAATCTCTTTTCTTAGAGGTGTAAACGCCTCTTCATATTTTGTATTTGATGCAAAAAGTACCTCTTGCGTTTTTTCAAAAATCTCAATAAGCTCATCTTCGCTTAATGCATTTGAGGTATGTTTGCTTACTACCTCAGCTCCCATAGTAGGATCAAGCATAGGATCAACTGCCATATCAAGCACTTCAATATCTTCACTTCCAAGTGTGCGCATCTCTATCATCAAAAGGTCATCTTTTGTACCTGAGAGGTAAAGATCGAGTGTTGAGTCTTTTAGCTGTGGCAATGTTGGATTTAAAATAATCTCACCATCAACTTTTGCAGCACGAACAGCTGAGACAGAAGTGTTGATATCTATATCTGAAACAAAGAGTGCTGCTGAAGCTGCATTGAGTGCAAGCACTTGCAGGTCTGCTTGATTGTCTGCTGAGAACACCATAATAGTGATCTGTGTAGGGTGTCCAAAACCTTTTGGAAAGAGTGGGCGAAGACTTCTATCTACGATGCGAGATGTGAGTGTTTCAAAATCGCTCGGCTTTGTCTCACGTTTGAAAAAACCACCAGGGATCTTCCCTGCTGCATATGTTTTTTCAATATACTGCACTGTAAGTGGCAAAAAGTCATCTTTTACTACCTCTGTCTCATCTATCACTACTGTTGCCAAGATAACACTATCACCACATTTTACCCATGCTGCACCATTTGCTTGTTTTGCTACATCGTTAAACGAGTACTCTTCTGTTTTGTTCTCTAACTCTAAACTTACATCATATTTCATTTTTATTCCTCTAGTAATTTTTCTATTGTTTCATCTGTTACATCTGGCAACTCTTTGTAATAAAGCTGCGTTTCTACATAATCATCAATATCATATAAAAAGTAGATATCATCTACAAATGTCTCCAAAAGCTCCAACACATCTGAAGGCAGTACAGGTACGGCAATATAAACAGCTTTTGGTTTTTGTGCCAAAATTGTCTTAAGTGCTGTTAAAAACTTAGCCCCACTCTCACTCCCCTCATCTACAAGTAAAACAACCTTATCTTGCATAGAAGAGAAGTGACGACCTTTTCTGTACTGATAAATTGCACTAATTATATCCTCTTCATGCTTACGATGAGCCTCACCGTAGATATAATCGTATTTTATATCAAACGCAGCAACCAGTTTTTCATTGATAACGATCTCTTCACTCTCACTCACACGTGCTACTTCACATTCGTGATTGTTTGGAGCAAGTACTGGTTCTGAAAAGAGATAATCAAGTCTGTTGAATGATTGAAAACATAAAAGTGAACCAAGCTCAAGCCCACCACTTGAAACAGCGACAATATTCCAAAATTCTTCTTTAAGTTTTTGCACTGGGATCACTTCTAAAAGTTTTTCAGCAGCATCCTGACGATTTTTCAAAATATCTTTATATTTTTGCATCTGCTTCCTTTTAGTTTGGTATCTTATATTGTACCAAAGCACCATTTGGATTTGGCTGCATAAATGGTTTTAGAACAATATTGAGCATTACATATCTATCTCTAACAGGTTCAGCACCTGAAACTGGTCTGTTGTTTTCACTATATCTCAAACCAAAATCCCAACATCTTTTTGAATAATTAAATCCATATTCTTGTGTTTTTACTATCTCTGTCTCAATATCATAATCATATCGTGCCATGAGTGAATAATGTTTATCATATTTATAATCCAATGAAGATGTCACATACCTAGAGTAACGCTCAGATCGTGTTGTGTAATTTTTTAAAAAATTGTCACGATAAAGATAAGAAAGAGATATTTTTAAACTATCGTTGTCATAACTTAGCTTATTGACAACTTTTGAGAACAGTGATTCATCAAAATTGTAAAACATATTATTGTAAAAATGGATCTCATCAGTGATCGCATAATCTAGCTCATTTTCAAGTTCACCATATTTTTGTGCTGTTGTTGTGTACTCGGTATAGATCGCCTGTGAAAGTCTATGGAATAAGATCTCTTTGGCATCACTTCCATATACATACTGAATAAAATCAAGTGTTACAGTATCTTCAACACCTGAAATCTGATAAAATTCACACTCAGCATCTGAAGTATTTATGCAAGTTTCTGCTTTACCTTCATAATACCCACTCTCAAGTTTACCACCATCTTTTTTATAACTAGCACCAAACGCAACAACATGTGTAAAATCTTCAAATGCTTTTGTTAATTCACTGGAAATAGAAAAAAGATGATAGTTTTTTAAAATATACCCATCATCATACTCATCACTTGAAGTTGGAATCACTTCTTCACCACTAAACTGAGATGTTTGAGCATAAAGGTTTGCTTTGTAAGAGAGATTTATATACTCATCAAAAAGGGATGTTTGCAATGTAACTGGTAAGTTGACAGTTGTTTGTAATACTTTTTTACCAACTTTTCTAGTAAGATTTTTAGAGTTTATATCTAAAGAGTAGATAAGATGATCTTCTAATGAAGTTTCTATATAATGATGGAACTGTATAACAGGAAGTTGCTGAATAGTTTTATCATCATTTTCCAAATCAAGATTTTGATAGTATTTTACATAGGTACCAAGATAATAATCATCTGTATTGTAAAAAAAGTTCACACGTGAAAGAACTTGACTAGCTGTTTGTGTTTCCCTTGGATTGTTTTTTTCCACATTGATATATTCAACATCATTCATATAGTTCAAATCTACATAAAGTCCAGATTGCCCTTTTGTGTCTAATCCAAACCAATGATTGATAATATCACTGTTATCATAAAGAAGTCTATACCCATAGAAATTATCATTTAAAAAGGTATTTGTTTCTTTGTACTCCTCTTGATATGATTCTTTCTCTTTAAATTGTCCGAACCTAAACTCACCTTTAGAGTTTTTAGAATCTACAAAACGAAATGTTGCATAAGCACCATACCCCCTATTTGTTCTTATTTGTGGTGTTATCTCAAAATCCCACCAGTTACTCTCTGCAATATAAAAAGGTTGTGCATAAAACATTCCCTCTTCGCTGGAGAGTCCAACAGAAGGTTTTAAAAGTCCTGTTCTTCTTGTTGTATCTAGTGAATATCCAAAATAAGGGGTATAAAATACAGGAATATCATAAACATATAAACGCATATTGTAAAGATTGAGCCATTTACTTTTTGCATTATAATCTGAGGAAGAAAAATCCATCGTCCAAAGGGGGTCAATAGAGTCACAACCACTTACTTTTCCATCAACAATATCTAAATCGTTATCATACATAGCACCTCTATCGGCACTCATCCAAACTTTAGATTTTTTATTGAACATATAAAACGGTTCAAAGAGTTTCTCTTTTTGGGCAATATTGATCCTTGCATATTTCCCTAAAATTTTTGACTCACCTTTATAGTTGACTCTGATATTGTCAAAAAGTTCTAAGTCACCCGTAGTTTTGTCATATTTTGCACGTTTTGCTGAGAGAAAATAATCTTTGTAAACAACACTTACTCCATTATTTGCTTCTACAATATTCCCTAGTGTTGTCATATCAGAAGCATAAATCTCAACTCTAGAAGAGGTTTCATTTGCAACAAGTTCTACTGATAGAAAAAAAAGAAGGGAAAAAAGAAGTTTATGCATCTACAACCAAAGTTTTTGCTGTTTTGTCATGCCAAGCTTGACGTGCTGGATCCATCATCCCCCAGATAAATCCAAGATAAAACATCATCTCGCTAATCACACGAAAGATCCCACGATTTAAAGATACGACCACATTTGGATTAGATAAAGTTTGTATCTCTATAACACGGATCTTCATCAAAATTTTCCCAATAGTTGCTCCGTATTGCATCGTAAAAAAAGCTTGATATACAATCTTCACAAACATATACTCAAGCACAAAGTTGTTTGTAACCTGTATCATCTCTTCAACCGTTGTAGCTGAGATAAAAGAGTCCCATAAAGCAAATATGAGTAAAAATGACAACAGCATCTCATCAATAAAAAATGCCATGGAGCGTTTTTGGATACTTGCTAAATTCAACTCCTCTCTATGGAGAAGCTCCTCTATCTCTTCATTCAAACCTTAACCCCCTAAAGTGCTTGATATGCGATATCTGTTCTGATTTTTTTACCAGCAAAATGCACTTGACCACAACGAGCATAAGCACGATCACGTGCTTCTTTGATACTCTCGCCAAGTCCAACACACACAAGTACACGTCCACCTGTTGCCATAAGTCTATCATCATCCAGAGATACACCTGCAAAAGAGATATGTGTATTTTGTGCGATATCTTCATGCTTAACATCATCTAAGATGATCTCTGCTGGAGTTGAACTGCCATACGGATAGTTCTCACTTGCCATCACTACACCCACAGCATACTTATTTGCAAACTCAACTTTTATCTCACCCAAACGCTTCGTCGCAGCTTTATAGAACATATCACTTACACTTGAAGTCATAAGTGGCATAAGGATCTCACACTCAGGAT
>JAMORZ010000151.1 GCA_027063295.1 Sulfurimonas sp. | reverse complement strand
GGGGAATGAGATCCATATGAGTATCTCCATTGGATTACACCCATCTCCAGGAAAAGAAAAAGATTTTACAGAAGCAATCAAGGTTGCGGATAAAATGCTCTATATCGCAAAACAAAGGGGACGTAACCAAGTTATCGTCTATGATAAAGATCATGAATCGTGTTTAAGCGATACCATTACAAGTATTGATGAAGTAAAACTTGCTCTTGAACAAGAGCGTGTAATCTGTCACTACCAACCGATTGTAGATCCACATACAAATACGATCATTAAATATGAAGCTCTTGTGAGAATTGCTACACAAGATGGGACTACTATTTATCCAGGTAGTTTTTTACCTCATCTCAAACATACAAATATTCACTATAAACTTACCATCAGAATTTTGACTATTTGTTTTGAAACTTTTGCAAACAATGATTTAGAGGTTAGTATCAATCTAAGTTTTTCAGACTTTATCAATGATGATATCAACAATTTTATTATCGAACAACTTCAAAAAAATCAAGAACTCGCATCAAGAATTACATTTGAAGTACTAGAGAGTGACGAGATAGAAGATATCACACTTTTTAAAGAGAAAATCAAACAGATACAGTCTTTAGGGGCTATCATAGCGATCGATGATTTTGGAAGTGGATATTCAAACTTTAAAGCAGTACTTGATATCGAAGCAAATTTTCTAAAAATCGATGGTACACTGATTCAAGATATCACAAAAAATGAAAAAAACTACAAAGTTGTTAAAAACATCATACAATTTGCCAAAGATACCAATATGAAAACTATCGCAGAATTTGTCTCATCTAAAGAGATATATGACAAACTTATGAGTTTAGATATAGACTATATGCAAGGATTTTACTTAGCAAAACCCTCTAAAGATATCGTAACAAAACTCTCCTGATAAATGGCACATTTTCCATCTAAAGAGTGCTTTGAAGGTGTCAGATGATTCACACCTGGTGTACCCGAATAGATCAAAACGCAATCTTCACGAAGTGCATCGTTATACTTTAAAGGGAGTACAACTACACCATTTTCAGAAGATATATGGATCATATCCCCCTCTTTAAAACCACATGAGCTATGTAAATATACATACTTCTCACGTTGAAACTGAGAATTTAGCGAGATAGCACTCTTTGGTGTAATAAGATATTTACCATTGCGTTCCATATTGATAGGGTCAAACTCTTCTAAAAATACAAACTCTCCATCATCTGTATCAAAACCTTCTTTATAAGGTGTATTCTCCCTCTTTTCTACCTCAAAACAACCACTAATCTTCTTCACACCAAAGTTTGCAAAATAAGCTAAATACTCCTCTTCACTCTTTAACTCAACACCATAAACCTTGCAAAGATAAGAGGCAAGTTCATATTCACTTATACCTATTTCACTCTCTTTTTGTGCCTTCATTTTCATCATACCATTATGAGCATACGATGTTCTGATATCATTTTTTTCTAAAAAAGTTTTAGCAGGAATAACAAGATTTGCTCTTTTGCTTGTTTCATTCTCATACAATCCAAAATAAACAACATTAGATGTATGCTCTATTGCATCAAGAACTCTGGAAGTATTTGGCATTTGAGCAAGAGGATTTGCTCCTTGAATAAATACTGTTTTAAACTCATCAAACGCAGTATTTACTTTTGAAACTCTTTTTGCATGAGTGTAAAAAGGGGTATCTAATCCCTCTTTTGAATTTCCAAGATAAGCAACACCACACCCCTCTTTTCCAAAAAGACCAAGTGCTACTAAAATGGTATCAATAGCACGAAGTACATCTGCACCATCTGAATACTTTTGCACACCAACACCAACAACTATTGCTACTTTTTTATTATAAAGCATATCAAGAATCTGACCAATATCACCCAAAGATGCACCAATCTCTTCTAAAACAGCCTTAATACGTACAGTCTGTGTAAGTTCATAATAAT
Organism: Sulfurimonas sp.; assembly: GCA_027063295.1. Classification (GTDB taxonomy): domain Bacteria; phylum Campylobacterota; class Campylobacteria; order Campylobacterales; family Sulfurimonadaceae; genus Sulfurimonas. Next base: position 4,269 of record JAMORZ010000151.1, on the reverse strand, counting down.
CTTCAAACTCACTTGCATACTCTTCTAAAAACTCCTCATCACACATATCATTGATATGTAAAAAACGCACAATGAGCATCGCCAAATACAAATCAGCATGTGGACGAATCTGTATAAAAAGATCTGCCATTTTAGCTATCTGTGTTTCAACAGGATCAATAACGATGATTTTTTTACCTTTTATAAGCGGTAAAAGGTGTGATGATGTTGTATGAGGATTTCGCCCCCAAAAGATTACAACATCAGATTTTTCTATCTCAGAATAAGGCATATTTTTGTTTGATCCTCGCCCCTCAATGATGCCAGCCTCCCCTGCTCCATCACATAAACTCCCATCTGTCAGTGTCGCTCCTATGGAAGCAAAAAAGTGTTCAGTTACATCTTGCATAAGAGCAAAATTTCCACTCCCTTTATAAAAGAGAGTCTCACTTTTAAGGTTTTCATCTATCATCTCAGATAATAACTTTAATGCTTCAGAGATTGAGATCTCTTCTCCTTTGTATCTTGCAGATCTGATTCTTGTATGCTCTTCATAATGATTGAGATGTGGACATAAAAACCCTTGTGTATGACAACCCTTTAGGGCTTTTAACTTTGAATCTTCCAAGATAGCTTCACATCCATCATAGCAATCTAGTGGACAAGCTGTAGTTTCATGTGCCATTTTATCTCTCTTTTAGTTCTATTTTTACAAGTTTTGAAAACACTTTAGGTGGGTCAATAACGATTTGAACCATATACTTTGAAATATTTTTACTATCTGCGATATGTAAAACTCTAGAAACTTTGTAGTTTGTTTTTTTAGAATCTATATAGATTATTTTTGATGCAATCCCCTCTAAGTCATCTTCATCAACAAAGATACTCAAAAGAGCTTTTGAAGTATCTGCAATTTTTACTAAAGGTGTTGAAGGGTTTACAACTTGTCCAACTTTCACATCGATCTCATAAAGAACAAAACCTTTATCTCTAAGTGTTTTATCTTTTATGCTACGTTTGAGCTGTGCACGACGAAGCTTTAGATCGGCTATCTGTGTTTTAAGATTATTTATCTCTTTTTGAGTTGAGAGATAAGCATTCTCGCTTGCAACTAAGTCATAAAACTCTCTATCTTTTTCTACTCTTGATTTGATTTTTAGATTTTCTATCTGTTTATAATTTTCTCGCTTTTTTTCTAAAGAGAGCTTGAGATTTTCTAAGATCTTTTCATTGACCTGAACTGTATTTTCGATAGTAGAGAGCTTCTCTTCAAGATAAGCAAGCTCCTTCTTATCAAGCTCATCATCTATCTTGAGATAAGCTTTTGATGTAAGTTTTTTTCCTATCATATTTTCATCGATAAACTCTACTTCACCAGAAACATTTGAAGCAACATAACGAAACTCATAAGGTTCTACTTTAGAATAATATATTTTTGCATGTAAAAAAAGCTCACCTAAAAGCAAAAAAAGTAATATTTTCAATCTATTTTCCTTCTATTTTATGAGGTAATTTTAACATTTCATTATTAACATTCAAGCATATTTCATAATATTTTAGATATTATTAAGATAGATTTCATTAAAGGGGCATTATGTCTGTACTAGATAATGTAGATGCTGCAACCAATTTAGCAAAAAACAACGAACTTCAACTTCTTGTTTTTCGTGTTAGTGATAAAGAAGATTCAGCTTATTATGCGATAAATGTTTTTAAGACTCGTGAAGTTGTTGAAGCAAAAAATCATTATTTAACACAAATCCCGTCTTCCCATCCGCTCCTGGAGGGAACAATTATTTTACGTGGTTTACAGATACCTATCTTAAACCTTCCTGCATGGTTGGGGATCACTTTGATAAAAGAGGAAATAGAAAATTCAAATATCTTGATTTGTGACTTTAACGGTGTAATCATCGGTCTTCGCATTATGTCTGCATTTAGAGTAATCAAGAAAAACTGGAATGAAATGCATGCTCCAGATAGTTACCGTCTAAAGGAGGATGGTGTTGTCATGAACGACACACGTCTTGAAAATGGAAGTTTATGTCTTATCCTTGATTACGAAAAACTCCTCTCAGATGTTATCCCTCAGGCGATGGTTGATGTAGAAAAAGATGCAGAGATGCTCAAAGAGATTGAAATACCTGATAAACTCAAGTATGGCACCGTTCTTGTTGCTGAAGATTCAAAAACAGCACAACGACACCTTATTCAAATCTTTAACAATGCCAACATCAATATGCGACTTTTTGATAATGGTCAAAAACTCATTGATTACATCAACTCTCTTGGTGAAGATGCAAAAAATATCCCTGTTGTTATTACAGATATTGAGATGCCAGAAATGTCTGGTTTTACTGTACTTAAAACACTACGAAATAACCCTATCACAAGAGATATACCTTTGATTGTAAACTCTTCAATGACAGGAGATAACAATAAACGTGAAGCTGAAGTTTTAGGAGCTGATGGATTTATTGATAAAACAAAAAGTCATAATATTATTCCACTGATTGTTTCAGTGATGAGACAAAAAGAAAAAAATTAAACGAAGAAAAAAGGTGGTGCATCTACACCACCTAAGAGATCACTAGTTAAAAAGTGAGATAAGTACACCAGCCGCAACTGCTGAACCGATAACACCTGCAACATTTGGGCCCATTGCATGCATTAAAAGCATATTTGTTCTATCATACTCCATACCTACTTTGTTAGATACACGAGCTGCCATTGGTACTGCTGAAACTCCAGCTGAACCGATAAGTGGGTTGATCTTATGACCTGGAAAAAGGTTCATTAGTTTTGCCATAAGTACACCTGCTGCTGTACCAACACTAAACGCAACGATACCAAGAACCATAATAAACATAGTATCTGGTACTAAGAACTGATCTGCTGCAAGTTTAGAACCAACACCAAGACCTAAGAAGATCGTAGTGATGTTGATAAGTGCATTTTGAAGAGTATCATTAAGACGCTCAACAACACCAGATTCTTTCAAAAAGTTACCAAACATAAATGCACCAATAAGTGGAGTTGACTCAGGAAGTACTAAAATAGCAAGTACAAGTACCATTACTGGGAAAATCAACTTCTCTAAGCGAGATACATGACGAAGTGTAGTCATCTTAATCTTACGCTCACTCTCAGTTGTAAGAGCTTTCATGATTGGAGGCTGAATAATTGGAACCATCGCCATATAACTGTATGATGCAACCGCAATAGCACCTAAAAGTTCAGGAGCAAGTTTTGTTGCTATAAAGATAGATGTCGGACCATCAGCTCCACCGATGATAGAGATAGCACTTGCTTGTTGTAATGTAAAGTCAACAAAACCAGCTTGTGAAAGTGCAACTGCACCAACAAGTGTTCCAAAGATACCAAACTGAGCAGCACCACCAAGGAGAGCTGTCTTAGGATTTGATAGAAGTGGACCAAAGTCAGTCATAGCACCAACACCCATAAAGATGATAATAGGGAACATCTCATTTGAGAGACCCATATGGTAAATTACTCCCAAGAACCCATGCTCACCTGCAATCCCTGCTACAGGAATATTGGCAAGAAGACCCCCAAAAGCAATAGGTAAAAGTAAAAGTGGTTCAAACCCTTTTGCAATCGCCAACCAGAAAAGCAAGAATGTAATAAGGATCATAATCACACGACCCATACCCTTGTGGAAATCACTCATCTTTTCACCAGTTGCACTAAGTTCATCTGGATCTGGATTTATAAGTGCTACGATACCTGTTGACTTTAGGAAGTTAACAATCATATGACTCATCTCTTGAGACTTGTAAGTCTCCTCTTTATGAGTTGATTGCGTAGCTTCTGCAGCCGCCGCATGTTCATTAGCTGATGCACTTGAAAATGCAAAAAGCATCATCAGTGCAAGAAATTTAAATACAATTTTTTTCATCAGACTATCCTAGTACTGCTACTACTTGACCTTCTACAACTTTATCGTTTGTAGCTACATTGATTGATTGGATCACACCACCTCTTGTTGCAACAACATCAATCTCCATTTTCATAGACTCAAGGATCATAATCACATCACCTTCGTTTACACTTTGACCTGGATTAGCTACAATTTTCCAAACATTACCTGGAAGAAGTGCTTTGATCTCAGTTGCATCACCTGAAGCTGCTGGTGCTGGTGTTGATGTAGCTGCACTCTCACCATTTACTGCAGTTACTTGAATATCTGCATCACCCTCTGCTACTTGAACACTAAACTTTTGACCATCTACTACTACTGTATAATTTCCACTACCCATTGAACTTCCT
>JAMORZ010000150.1 GCA_027063295.1 Sulfurimonas sp. | reverse complement strand
ACTCACACCCTGTTTTGCTTGACGCTCTAAAACTTCTAACATTACATCGATCGTCAAATCTTCAATCTTGTTTCCAACATCGTGTAAGATTTGGTAAATTGGCACTGTTCCTATTGGAATCTTGGAATTTGCAATAACTGCACTTCTAATCTCATCGAGATCTCCACCTGTTGAGAGATCCATCGCCGTATCTGCTTTGTAGTGTTGCGATACTTGAATCTTCTCAATCTCACCTTGAACATCTGAAGCGATAGCTGATGAGCCGATATTTGCATTGATCTTACATTTACTTGCAAGACCTATTGCCATTGGCTCTAGATTTGTATGGTTTACATTTGCAGGAATGATCAAACGCCCACGAGCAATCTCACTTCTAACTAGTTCAGGAGATAAGTCTTCTATCTTCGCGACATACTCCATCTCCTCAGTGATGATACCTTGCTTGGCATAGTACATCTGAGTTCTTACTGGGTCGTTTTCACGCTTTTTTACCCATTCGCTTCTCATTGTGTCTCCTAAATTTCTATATATATAGTGGAAATATAATCAAATAAAGTTAATCTAATATAAAGTCATTTTCTAAAAATTATTTTTTAGTTAGATTTTGCATTAATGAGGATTAATTTCACCATTCAAGATTAAAAAAGCTTTTTATATGTATAATTTCGTAACACTTTTTTAGAAACGAGGGGTCTCTTTGTCTCAAATGACACTTATATTACTTGCAGCAGGGAGTTCTAGCCGCTTTGAACATAATGTTAAAAAGCAATGGCTTCGCATTGATTCTCAACCATTGTGGCACTTTGTAGCAGATAAGTTTCAAAAAACAGAGCTTTTTGAAAAAATTATCATCACAAGTTCTCAAGATGATATTGTGTTTATGAAAAATCATAGCAATAGTTACACTTTTGTTCAAGGCTCTACATCAAGACAGCTTTCACTCAAGAATGCCTTAGAGTATGTTGAAACTGAGTATGTTCTTGTCAGTGATATTGCCCGTTCATGTATCGGTGAAGATTTTTTGCATACTATTTTAAAAGCTAAAAGATCAGCAGATTGTATTGTTCCTTATCTTCCTGTTCACGATACTGTTGTTTATGATGGGATGACTATCGATAGAAACAAAGTCAAACGTATCCAAACACCTCAACTCTCAAAAACACAAATACTTCAACAAGCTCTTGAGTGTGATGATGAGTTTACTGATGAGAGCAGTGCTATTGTAGCTATGGGTGGAACAAGAGCATTTGTCCTTGGCGAGGAGGATGCCCATAAGATCACATATATCAAAGATCTTAACAAAATTCCATGTCTTCAAAAACCATCTCAAGTTACACTTAGTGGCAATGGTTTTGATGTTCATGCCTTTGATACAAAAGGTGACATGTGGCTTGGTGGAGTAAAGATAGAATCTGATTATGGATTTTTGGCTCACAGTGATGGTGATGTAGCTATCCATGCACTAATAGATGCACTTCTTGGTGCAGCTGGCATGGGTGATATTGGTGAAATGTTTCCAGATAATGATGATCAATACAAAGGGATAGACTCAAAAGAGCTTTTGCAACATGTTGTTACAAAAATTCACAATTACGGTTTTACTATCACTAATGTTGACATTACCATAGCGGCACAAAAACCCCGCATAGGAAAATATAAACCTGCTATGAAAGCAGCCCTTGCACCTCTACTTAACTTAGAGATGGCACAGGTCAACATCAAAGCAACAACTACTGAAAAACTCGGATTTGTTGGTCGTGGTGAAGGTGTAGCTGTCATAGCAAATGCAAATTTAAAATATTTTGATTGGACAAAGATTTGAAGATACTCATAATAGAAAACGAAATTTATCTAGCGCAAAGCATAGCAACAAAACTTGGTGAACTTGGTCATGTATGTGAGATGTGTACATCAACAAAAGATGCGATTAAGAGTACCAACTATGATGTTGTTCTTATATCTACAAACATCAATGGACAGGATTTTATCCCTTTGATTGAAACATTTAAGAACTCTATTGTTATTTTAATGGTTTCATATATCTCAAATGATACTGTTTCTAAACCACTCTCAGCAGGTGCAAAAGATTATATACTCAAACCTTTTATGATCGAAGAGCTTGTTCGCAAGATAGACCATTATCAAGACTATGAAAAACTTAAAAAACGCAACAAAGCATACGAAAAATATCTCACTCACACCTTTGCAAGTGTCACTCATGAGCATGATCACAATGAGATAGAACTTCCTATCTTTGTAAGTACAAGCTTTCAAAAATATGCAGATGCTTTTGCGTTTGAACATGCACAGAAAAAAAACCTCCCTATCCACTTTGTAACACTCTCTGATCCAAAAGCTCTCTCAGAGATAGCATCGCTTCCACAAAACTGTATCATCTACGTGATAGATTATCAACTTTTGAAAAAGAGTGATAAAAAAACATTTTGTGAACTCATTGAAGGGAAAAAAGCTATCATCTTTAGCAGTGACAAAATAGAAGATGTTTCCTACCCTGTATTAGAGATCAAAAGTGAAAATAACATTTTTGACAAAGGTGAGATTTTACCTATTGAGGATTATGTAAAATTTATAGTTCTTAACTACCAAAACAAATACCCAGATACAGAGCTTTCTAAAAAACTTGGTATCAGCCGTAAAAGTCTTTGGGAAAAGAGAAAAAAATATGACATCATCAAGAAAAAATAGATCAATCTACATTGACAAAGAAGCAGCATCTGCACTTGAACTTTTAAAAGATGGTCTCTTAGATCCTGTAACGAAACTGATGAATAAAACTCAGAGCCAAGAGGTTCTTCGTACAGGTTTACTCAATGGAAAAACATTTCCATTCCCTTTTATCTTAGCACCATCAGGTAAGAAAAACGAAGAGATCATCTCTTCACTTGAAGTAGGTGAAGAGGTAGATCTTATCTGTGAAGATACACTCTTTGCAACACTCAATGTTGATGAAATATTTCAGATAGATCCAAATGAGCGTGTAAAACATATCTATGGAACAGATGATCTTTCACACCCTGGAGTTATGGCTACTATCAAACGTATTGGTTCATGGGCACTTTGTGGTGAGTACACACTTATAGATGCAAAACCAAACAAATCAATCGCAAAAATACAAGAAGCAAAAGAGCTCATAGGGGCACACCATGTCACCTCCTTAGTGATGGCTGCAAACCCTCTGCACCGTGCACATGAACGACTAATTCGTCAAACATTAGATTCAAGTGATCTTTTGGTAATTTTTCTTCTTAAACCTTATGATAATGCTAACATCGCTTATGAGATAAGAAAAGAGGCTTTGGAGTATTTTATCAACAACTATCTACCTAAAAATCGTGTTGTGATCGTTCCTCTTGAAAATAGCTACATCTTTGCGGGATACAATGAGATCATCATCGATGCAATCGTTGCAAAAAACTATGGATGCAATCGCCTCACTATTGGTCGTAACCATGCAGGGCTTGGGATGTTTTATGATTGTAATTCAAACAAATCTATCATCGATAAGGTTGTTGGGATAGATATTGAGATAAGTATCGCTAGTGAGTATGTTTATTGTAATGAGTGTACAACACTTGTAAGTAAAAATACCTGTCCTCACGGGCAACACCATCAGATCTCTTATCATGCTGATTCTATTTTAGAACTACTTGAAGCTGGTCTGCTTCCACCTGCTGTACTTATTCGTAAAGAGATAAGTGCATTTTTACTCTCAAAACTGATTCCAAACAGATTTAAAAAACTTGAAAAGCTTTACTATGACACTTTTCCTGTTGAAGGGCTTTTAGAGGAACATAGTGAACGAGATTTCTATCTTGAACTTATGAAACTTTACCAGACAACATCACTAACATAAATAAAGGTTTATACTTGCAAACAAAAGATTTTTTTCTTACATTTTTAGCAGCATTTGGAGGAGTTGGAATTTTACTCTTTCTCGATATCAACACACTTTTTTTAGCAGCTTTACTTTTGAGTGTTATCCTCTTTAAGACACAAAAAGAGCAGTTTTCCACGATCGTTGCTGTATGGTTTGCACTCAGTGTTGCTCCAGCCTATGGGGTTGTCCCTTCAGAGATCTTCACTCTTGCCAATGGTTTTTTACTGCAAACTCTTGCTTCTGTACTATTTTTTATCATCTTTAACATCAAAAAGCCATCTCTCATCGGAAGACTCTATAACAATGCCAAAAATGGTGTATTACTTTCACATATATTATCTGGATTTGCAGGGGGGATAGTAAGTGCTGCTCTTTGGCAGGGGTATTTAAACTTCATTTAGAGAAAATTCTCTAAACGAAAAGTGGATCACTTGTTGGTTCGATCTCTTCAAAATCTTCAACGATCTGAGCAAACATTTTTTTTGTTTTTTGAGCTTTATTGATATGCTCATCAAAATGTTTTTTTGATGCAGGAAATGCTTCACTTAGCTCTGTATAAAGTAAAATTCTTCCATCTATGTGTTTTGTAATCTCACCAAAAGCATCTTCAAGATAAGATTTTTTCGTTGTATGACGAAAAAGAGCCTTCACCATTTTCAAACGCTCTTTTATAGGGATTGACTCATCAATCCCCTCAGCAACTCTTTTGATATCTAAACGTGAAAGGTACACACCACTGAGAGCTGGTGCTAAAAGCTTTGATGTCAAAGCATCTACAAACTGAGGAACAGGATCTTCATCCTCTTTATCTCCAATATCTGGATTCATCGATTCGCCCTCTGGTTGCAAAGAACACTTATCTTGTACAAACTTATCAAACTCTGCTCTTAAATCACTTAAATCTTCTCTATTCATTTTTTTTCCTTTTATTTTATTAGTTTATATGCTTTTTGTGTAAGTTTCTCTAAAAGAGCATCATATCCTGTATACTGAGCATCTAATTTCTCTGCTCTTGCTCTTAAAGCTGAAAACTCTTTATTGTTTTTCATATCAAGCACTACTTTTGGTAAATGTGTTATCATAGAGAGGTTATCAAAATCTGAAAAATCTAAAACAACATCGTAAGATGAGAAATCTACATTCATGTCGCTAGCAATTCGATTCATATCGATTTCACCTGCATCGATCTCTTTACTAAAAGCCATCAACTCCTCTAGGTTATCATAGTAGTAACTCACTTCAAACCCACAAGCTAAAAACGAAAATGCTTTTGCATGATGATTAATACCAATAATAGCAATCTTTGAAGCATAAATATCTTTGAGATGCTCTGTAAGCACTCGTATCGAAAAGATATCTCCACGAAGTTTCTCACCCTCTTTAAAAACTATATCACACATCCCACTTCTTTGCACCATCAAGGAAGCTTCATCTAGCATCTCAGGTATGTGTGAAACATACTCATTTGAGATCACAGCACCATCTACATGAGATTTTTTCATATTACTCACTGTAAAGTAAAGGTCATCCTCTCTAATGTTCATAGGGATTATCATCACATCATCATTGTTTGTTTTAAAAAGCTTATTAGTAAGTGCACAAAAACGACTCACTCCTGCTTCTTCACCTATAAATCCAAACAGTTTTGTCTGCTTGGAGATTCTATTTTCATTATTCATCATCTTCTATTCCCCATAATTGCCTTGCTTCTTCCTCTTCTGTTTTACATCTGTAACAAAGAGTATCATCCGCATTTGTACTAAAAATCACATTACACTCATCACATCGAGCTACACGAAAACGAATCAAATTTTGCACACTGGGCTCAAAAAACTCTTTGATGTTGTAAGAGCTTGAAAGAGTCAATGCTTCAGGTTCACATACATCATGACAAATCTGACATTTTATACATAAAAAAGGATCAAAATCAATTTTTGAATTTTTTATATCTGAGCTTAAAGCCCCTGTTGGGCACACCCTGTAACACATTTGACAAGCATTACACAAGGATTCATCCATAATTTTTTGAGAAGTAAAACTCACCTCGGTTGCATCAACAATATGAAACTGATCTGGTTTTTGTATCCTTTTGATCGCTGTAAAAAAAATCTTGCGTTTTTGTGGAATATGTTTTTTTCTCAACAAAGCTATATCTGTTTTTTGTAGTGTATGTTCTACTAACTCATCTGTTGCCTTTTTTACTTCACTCTCAAACGATCTTTTTACTTGTGCAACATTTTGTAACTTTAGTGCACCTAAGAACTCTCTACGTTGTATTTGAACTTCTTGAGTTGGCATATAAGCAATATTTTTCATACCAATTTGAGCATCACTTTGCATCGCTTCTAAAAGATAACTTGCCTCTTCATAGTTACTCTCAATCTGTGCTTTACAAGTAGATG
>JAMORZ010000149.1 GCA_027063295.1 Sulfurimonas sp. | reverse complement strand
CTGAAGATAAAAAAGAGGCTATGACTTATGCTAAACTAAAATTCTCAGGGATTATCCTTAAAGTTGTTGAGGGGAAAGAGCCTTTTGAAGAAAAGTTTAAACGTATCAAAAATGATCTTTTAAAAAATATCAAAAAGAAAAAGATCAAACAAGATGCACTGATCTCTGCTATCCGTCAGCTTGCAGTTATGGTCAATGCTGGTATCTCTATTCATGACTCGATCCGTGAGATTGCAGATGCAACAGATGATGAAGCACTCCAAATTGTTTTTTCAAAACTTGCTGATGATATCAACTCAGGGCAAGCTCTCTCTAAATCGATGCAAAATTTCCGTTTTGAACTTGGTAACCTTACAATCGCGATGGTTCAACTCGGAGAAAAAACAGGTAACCTTGATGAAGCACTCTACTCTTTGGCAAATATGCTCGAAGAGATCCGTATGAATATTGTAAAATTCAAAAAAGCGATGGCATATCCTAGAAATGTTATGATTGCAATGGCAGTAGCATTTAGTATCTTACTTACTTATGTTGTTCCTCAATTTAAAGATATCTTTGATGAACTAGGAGCAAATCTTCCAGCTCCAACAATTATCCTTATGACACTCTCAGATCTACTTGTAAACTATGGGCTTTTTGTACTTGCAGCTATTATTGCAGCTGTTATGACTTTTAAATATATGATCTCCCATTCTCTACAATTTCGTTTTAAATGGCATCAGTTTCTCCTTAAAACAATGCTTATTAAAAATATCATCAAGTTCTCAACACTTAACCGTTTTACACTTGTTTTCTCGGAGCTTGTTCGTGCAGGTATCCCTATTGCAGAAGCACTTGATACTTCGATTGATATGATTGATTCTCTTCCATTAAAACAAAAGCTCCTCTCTGTTCGTGGAACTGTTGAAAAAGGGGGGACTCTCAACCAAGGTTTAGAGGAAACTGAACTTTTTGAAAATATGATTATCCAAATGGTTCGTGCTGGGGAAGATTCAGGTACACTCGATGCAATGATTAAAAAAGTTGCCGAGTATTACAAAATGCGCTTTGATGCTATCATTGATGGACTTAGTGAAGCGATTGAACCGATTATGCTCTTTATGATTGCTGGTATGGTTATCTTACTTGCACTTGGTATCTTTATGCCTATGTGGGATATGGGATCAGCTGTTAAACACTAACACTCAAAGGGTTTTAACAACCCTTTGTACTTTGTGTAAAAACATCTGCATACTTTGCTCATCTGCTAAGATCGTAAAAACTATACTATCACCAAACTCTTTTTTTAAAATATCAACGCCAAAACTCTCCAACTCGTACTCCACAAAACGCAAATCAGTATACTGTATCTCGATCATACTCTGAGTTTGTTTTTTATACTCTAGTAGTTCTGAACTATCTACAACCAAATTTACCGCATCACTATAAGCTCGCACAAGTCCACCTGTACCAAGCTTTGTACCACCAAAGTAACGTACTATAATCACAGCTGTATTGATAAGCTCTTTTCCTTGAAGTACCATCAAAGATGGTTTGCCTGAAGTTCCCTTTGGTTCACCATCATCACTTGAGTGTTCCACTATCTGTTCAAACTTATTAAGATAGCGATATGCAACTACAAAGTGTCTTGCTTTTGGATGTTCAATTTTAAGTGCTTCTAGTGTTGTATCATAAAGATTATAGGGGATAAGGTGAGCAATGAATTTTGATTGCTTCACCTCAAGTGTTTGTGTTGTGTGTTGTGAGATATAGTACATACTATGCTAAGTTTGTATAAACTTTTTGAACATCCTCATCATCTTCTAATCTCTCTAAGATCTTATCCACATCTGCATGTTGCTCTTCGCTAATCTCGATTGGAGTATTTGCTATTCTCTCAAGTGTTGCTTTTTTGATCTCAACACCCATACCCTCAAGCGCTTCATTCATCGTACCAAACGCAGTATAATCAGCAGTAGCAAGACAAAGTCCATCTTCTTCTTCTATCTCTTCAAGACCCGCATCAATAAGCTCAAGCTCAAGCTCTTCTATATCCATACCCTCTTTGAGTTCAAACTCAAAGATCGCTTTGCGTGAAAACATAAACTCCAAAGAACCGTTAGTTAAGAGTTCACCATTGTTTTTGTTTAAAATACTTTTTACATTTGCTACGGTACGGGTGTTATTATCTGTTGCACACTCGATAAAAAGAAGTACACCATGAGGAGCTTTACCTTCAAAGTTTACCTCTTTCATATCTGCACTGTCTTTTGCAGCAGCACGCTTGATCGCAGCTTCTATGTTGTCTTTTGGCATATTTTCCGCTTTTGCATTGAGGATTGCAGTACGCAGTTTTGCATTTGAGTCAGGATCCATTCCCCCCTCTTTTGCTGCCATTGTGATGATTTTTCCAAGTTTAGGGAACAGCTTAGACATCGCTCCCCATCTTTTTAGTTTTGATGCTTTTCTATATTCAAAGGCTCTACCCATAAAAATTCCTATCTAGTTATTATTTTGCAATTATAGCGTTTATTGTATAATATCGCACAAGGAATATTTATGCGACTCGGTTTTAGACTTAAACATTTTTTATTTAGTGCATTTAGAGAACTTTTTGTGCACCATCACGGTTCATTGGAATTTCGTGCAAAAATTTTTGCTTTGGTGATTGGGGCAAATGAACAAGCTAGAGTAGAAAACTATATCATAGTAAAAGATATTGGTATGCATATCTACGATGGCGATGAGGATCGTGCAAATCTTTTGATGATCTCTACCAAAGAGATGGTGCAAAAGATCAAAGATAACAACGGACTCAATCTTGATAAACTTGTCGTTAATATCATCAAAGAGTTAAGAATCGTTCCAAGATATGCAAAAAAAATTGATATAAAATCACTAAAGCCACTTTTATCTCTCACTCATGATGAAGACACACTCGCATATCAAAACAATATCTTAGAGTTTTTAGAAAAGCTAAAAGAGGAAACTTTAGCAAAAATGAAACCACAAACCAATACTTAACCATTTTGTGCTAAAATAATAAAAACAAATACTAAGGCTACACTATGAACTTCCAAACAACAGCACTCCATGCAGGGTATGAAAAAGATACACAAGGGACTATGGCAGTTCCTATCTACCAGACAACAGCTTATGAGTTTCGTGATGTAGAACATGCTGCAGATCTCTTTGCGCTCAAAGAGCTTGGCAATATCTATACACGCCTTAACAACCCAACAACAGATGTGTTTGAGAAACGTTTTGCACAGCTTGAGGGTGGTGAGGCTGCACTTGCAACTAGCAGTGGGATGAGTGCTATCTTTTTTGCCATAGCAAACGCAGCAGAGGCTGGAGACAACATAGTGTGTGCCAAACAACTCTACGGTGGAACACTCACACAAACTGCCCATACACTCAAACGTTTTGGGATAGAGTCACGTTTTTTTGATGTGCACAACCCATCTGAGATAGAAGCGCTCATAGATGAAAAAACAAAAGTGATCTTTTTTGAGTCTTTAACCAACCCAAGTATAGATGTAGCAGATACAGAAGCCATTACAGCCATAGCGAACAAACACAATATCCTAACAGTAGTGGACAACACAGTAGCTACCCCTGTCATTTGTCGCCCTTTTGAGTTTGGTGTCGATGTGGTAGTTCACAGTGCAAGTAAATACACAACAGGTCAAGGTCTTGCCATTGGCGGGATTCTTGTTGAGCGTAAAAACCTTGTAGAGAAACTCAAAAACAACCCACGCTATAAGCACTTCAATGAGCCAGATGAGTCATACCACGGACTTGTGTATGTTGATGTACCTCTACCACCTTTTACCCTCAGAGCCCGTCTTTCACTTCTACGTGACTTGGGTGCTGTGAGTTCTCCGTTTAACTCATGGCTTTTCATACAGGGTCTGGAGCACCTCTCACTTCGTATGAGAGAGCACTCTCAAAATGCTCTTGCACTCGCTGAATTTTTAGAAGCACACCCAAAAGTGCTCAAAGTAAACTACCCAGGACTTACATCAAACGCAAACTATGAGATGGCACAAAAGTATTTTACCGATGGGCTGTGCAGTGGACTTTTGAGTTTTGAAGTGGCATCGCTCAAGGAGGCTGAGAAGATTGTAAACGCAACCAAGCTTTACTCTTTGGTTGTAAATATAGGTGATAGCAAATCTATCATCACCCACCCAGCGTCAACCACCCACCAACAACTCAGCGATGAAGAACTCAAAGCCTGTGGAGTACCTGCAGGACTTATCCGCATCTCAGTAGGACTAGAGAGTGCAAAAGACCTTATAGACGACATAGCACAAGCACTTGAGGCTTAAAAGTTTAAGGGACACTTTGTCCTTTTAACACTTTTGAAGCAAATTAAAAGACATAATGTCCTTTTTAAAACAAATAGAGTCTTAAAAAAACACTCTGTTTTTAAGAATACTAATCAAAAATCTTCAAAATATATAAAAATTTTGCAAATTGTCATTTTTTTAAAAATTAAAAGGAGATTTGAGTAGGTATTTAATTTTGTGATTTGGAGTTGTTTATGTTAAAATGTTCGTTGAATAAATAGTTGCCTCGGACGCTTCGCTTACCGAGGCAACGGGAGCGCGGGCTGAACACCCGCGCTCCCGTTAAGTGTCCAGCAAAAGCATTAAAAAAACAATAATTTTAGGTAAAAATGAAAAATATAGAATGGCAACCAATTTCATATTCATTACAAGAAATTTATCAAGAACAAAATATATTACATTATTTTGAAGAAGATGAAGCTTATCTTAAAAATGCTTTTGAAATTACAGAAACATTATGGCAAGAACAATTTAATAAAATTGATAAATTAAAAATCATAATGATTTCTGAATCACCTTTATTTGGTGACATTCAAAGATATATTTATAATCCAAATACACCAACAAGTGCATTTTTTTATTTTAAAGATATAGAAGCTTTTTTGGAAAAGGGTCAAACAATTAAAAAACCGAAAACAACACAAGAACAAAAGAAAATGATGTTTGAGTATTTTCAAAATAATGGCTTTATTACATTGGACATATTTCCTTTTGCTTTAAATCCTAAACATACAAAAATACATTATCGTAAAATGTCAAAAAAACTTTATCACCAACTTTTACAAGTTACAGCTCAAAGCTATTTAATACCTAAACTAAAACTATGTTTAGCTAAATCAGATGAGCATACACACTATGTTTATAGATACAAAAGATTATTTGACAAAACAGAAAATCATTTTGAGAATGTTTTAAATAATATCAGTTCAAAAGAAATTAAATATAAGATTGATACTATCAATGGAACAAATATGTCATTAGACAGAAACAAACTAAGAGAACTACTGAAAGCTTAAACATTTCGGTCGTGACACACTTAACAAATCGTAGCAACAAAAATATGTTACCAAAGCCGAAAAAAAGCTTTTAAAGCTTGAGAAGTTTCGCTACTATTGTAGAAGTTAAAAGAGTACAGAAAGAGGTAACATATTTTTGTACTCAACCGTTGCCTCGGACGCTTCGCTTACCGAGGCAACGGGAGCGCGGGCTGAACACCCGCGCTCCCGTTAGACTCACAGTATAAACTATAAATAAGGAAAATATTTTTGAAAATTAAAGATAAATATCTTGAAGCATTAAAAACTTTTACAGACTTTGTGACTATATCAGAATGGGCAATTAAATTTTCTGAAATGTATCCTGATGAACTAGAAAAAGCAAATAAACAAGCTTTAAATCAAAAAACAGATACAACAGGACTAAGAGAAATAGCAGCAAGAATGTCATCAAGTCTCTCGTCTGGAGCTTTTTCAAAATATGTTCAGATTGATGATAGTGAAAGACCTAAGAAAGTAAAATATATTACAGAAAATGAATTTGAAGAACATACTCAAAATGAAATAGATGAAGATATAGAACCTTTAAAAAGACAAGATATTATTAATACTGCCAAAGATAATATGAAAATATTAGAACTATATAGAATTTCAGAATTTGAAAATATTCAAAAAGCATTTAAATTATTTTTTAGTGTAGATTTTGAAATTGATCATGCAGAAGCATTGTTAAATGACAGTAAGCAAGGACGACATCATCCAAATAATTTACAGTTTTTATTGAAACATCATAATGGTAAAAAAAATAAAAAAAGTTGGGATAGATTCTCTTTTGATGAACAAGTGGATTATATTAAAAAGACAATCAGTCTTCAAAGTCTTGTTGCAGATAAATTTAATATTGAAATTGATACTAAAATCTTAGAGTCTTTAATCAATAGACTAAAAGCAGTTTACTGACACATCAAGTCTAACAAAACAGAGTAGCCAATACATTACCTAGCGGCAATGTA
>JAMORZ010000148.1 GCA_027063295.1 Sulfurimonas sp. | reverse complement strand
TGATTATATGTCACCCGTTGAGTTTGAAAAAGTAATGTTACGAAATGAAATGGTAGCTTAGGAAATTAAAATATGTCCTATAAAGTGTTGACAGATCATCCCTTTTTTTAGCGACTTGTTGCATTATTTTTTTCTTTGCTTCATATACATCTGATTCGTTTATTACAGTCACTTCATTTGTTACTCTTTTTTGATTTAAAAGAGTAGTTTCTTTTGTTGCTGTATTTTCAACTTCAATCTCATCATTTCTTTGGGCAATTACATATAAAAAACGCTCTGGTGTGTTTTTATCTGTATATCCTGTTAAACTTCTAGGGATATCAAAGATATGACCATTGATGTTTTTAGCAATAAACTCTCTCATCGATGTTGGAAACAAGCCAAAAAACAGTTTATTGTGAGCTACTGTTTCTATTGAATCCTTTGCTAAAGAATTATTTGATGTGTATGGTGGATTGAGATAGATTATAGAGCTGTCAGTGTTTTTTTGAAGCTTGTCATTATCAAACAATCTTTTGTAATCCCCATCATGTAACCCAAAATTAACATCATACAAAACAAGATTTTTTTCATCCAGCTCCTCATCTTTATCTATCACTTCCGATATTTTTCTAATTTCAGTACCCTGTAGATACATAGGAAAATTTGCCAACTTAGCACTTCCTAGAATATCTTTACCACTTCCTGCCTGAAAGTCTATGATCTGCATTGTTGGAAGAGATGCTTTTTGTTGCTTGTCAAGTTCTTTGAATGGGAAGATACTAGCTCCTATCTTACTCCATTTTTCAAAAATTTCTTTATTATATTTTTGAGTGAAATTATATAGTTGATTCAGTGTTGATTTTTCATTTGCTGATGTTTCTATCTGATCTCTAACAGTTTTATTGAAACTAGATTGTATCACCTTGGTCATCGCAGGAAGCAACATAGCTATTTTTTCTTTACTTATATCTGTTTCTGCTTTAAAGAGATCCTTAAATGCAACCTCTTTACCGTTTATCTCGATTGTTTCGCTGCTTTTATATAAACCGATAATATTTCTCGCCTCTTTTTCAATGATTGGAACAAGAGAATACTGTTCAATTAATGAAAAGGTTAGATTATGGAGTTTTTGTGGTGTTTCGTAGGCTTTGAGAGAACTTTTTTGTTCTGTTTTTGAACGGTCTTCCTGTGTACCACTATCGATTGCTTGTAATTTTCTTGATTTGACATCGATATGATCTGTGCCTTTTCCAATATATATATATTGTGCTGTTTTTAACACAAAGACCTCGTTTATATCATTGTTTTCTGCATATAAAGAATCTATAGCATCTTTAACATCTCGTGATGTTTCAAGAAAAAGGGTATCTTTGGTATATACCATCAATGTAGAAAATAAGTTTTTCATCTCTCTTATGTTTAGATTGATATTATCGCTATCTATTACTTTTATTTGTAATTGTTTTCCAACGGATATTGCTTTATCTTCACCTTTAAAATTGAAACAAAGCTCAACAGCATTTTCTCTGTCTAAATTTATTTTAAAACCGTCAAACTCTACAATTCCTATCTCTTTAGCCATTCTATTTTTCCTCTTGTTTAGTCATCAATATCTCTGCTTTTATTTCATTTAGATTTTTTAACTTTTTAATATTAAATATGATCTTTTTCAAAACCTTGTAATTTTCTTTTCTCATCGCCTTTATTTTTTGTGTTAAAGACAATATTTCGTTTTGCTTTTCAATTCTTTTTTTAAAAGAGTTTTTAACATCTCCATTGAGTGTATTTATAATCTTCATTTGTTTTGCTGTAAAAGTAGTACCAATCTTTGTAAAGCCTGCTCCAGCACTAAAAGCGGTGTAGCATAGTGCAGCATTGAGAGTTGTTGACATAAACATTAAAAATATCAAACTCAACACATTTTTTTTCATCACAACACCTTTGTTTTTACATAGGTGCTACAGATGAAGCACTTTGCTTAACTCTGTTCATATCTTCTGTACTCATCTCTTGATTGTAGTTTGTATCAATATCTTCAAGAAAATCATCTAACATACTATCATCGATACCAAAATCGTTAATGATGTTTTCTTCCTCTTCAATGATTTTTTGATCGACCTCTGCAACCGTAATATTTTCATTTTTTGTTTCAAGCTCTTCGCTATCTTCATCAAAAATTGACGGTAATGAGGCTTTATTATCACTCTCTTGTTTTGGCTCTTCCTGTTTTGGCTCTTCCTGTTTTGGCTCTTCCTGTTTTGGCTCTTGCATCTCTTGAACTTGCGGCTCTTGAACATGAGGTGTCTCTGGTTGTTTTTGCTCTTCTTTTACATCACCAACTATTGGAATATCTTCTGTCTGTTTGGTATTGGTATTTTCAGTAAGAACATTTTGCTCTTGAGTTTTTTCTTCATCACTAGAAGCAACTTGAACATCAGCATCTTTAAAGAGGATGTTTCTTTTTAGTTTTTTAGAGCCATTTACTTTAATGACACTGCTTTTACTGATAGGTTTTTGAATGTAACTAATACCAACCCCTGCAAAATATTTTTTATTATCGATGGTAAAATCTCTGCCACCAATACCACTCATACCGATATAGCTTTTTGATGGATCGCTTTTATTGACTCGAACCGCTGAATATCCAATGGCATTAATAAATTCATTGTTTCTATGAAAGCCTTTATCTGTTCTTACCTCACCATAAACTTTAAGCTTTACAAAGTCTTTCATTGTTGAACCGTATTCATTTTGTTTGTAGTTGATAGACACTCTGCCTTTGTCATCTCTTCTTATATCTACTCTCTCTGATATGTTCTTTGCAATATCTTTGATATATTGGCTTTCGGAATTACTTAACATATATTTTGAATAAACTCTTTCGATTGGAGTTACAACATCTTTAGCCATCTTTGTTAGAAGATTTTTTAACACACTTGATCTAGCTTGTTCATATTTGGGATCATCTTTTAAACTAAAAGTCTCCGTTGATAATGGTGTACTTATCTCCAATGGAACATTGCTTAACTTTTGATTTTTGACTTTCGTCATGATTTTTTTAAATTGCTCTCCATATTCCATAATATTGGAACTGTTATACAGCTTATCAACCATACGCTTGAAAGAATCAACTCTTTTTGCAAGAGCCAAATCATCTTTAGTGATATTTTCTTTCCCTTTTTTTATAAAACCATCAACAATCTTACTGTATCCACCCAAATCATTAACGACTTTTTCAAACAATGCACCTATTATTTTTTTATCATCAATCCCTTTGATACTTTCAGAATTAACTTGAATCTGTTTACCATCAACGATCAACTCAAAATGAAAGTTTTCATCAATGTTGTTAGCAAGCTGTAAAATCTCTTCAACAACATTTTTCTTTCCACCAAGAACAGATGTGATCTCGCTATCTACTAATCTTAAATGTACTTTTGGAGCAAAATATTGCCCTCTTTCTTCATTGGCAATATTTTTGAATGACGGAATAAATGTTTTTTCACTATTTTCACTCATATAGCTTAAATATGCAATATTTTTCTCATATATATCATCTACCGCATCACCATCAACACCTTTTAAAAGAGTTCCTTTTAGTTTAACTGTACTATAGTCAACACGATCACTATCTATATCACCAGCAGTAACAACTTTTCTTTTCCAGAATGGAGAATCTTTTTCATACTTAATCTCTTTGTTTTCGCTTTGATAAACAGCAAAGCCTGTTCGATTAATAACCATTGCAGATGCTTCTATTTCCATAGGTATAGTTTGCTTGAGATTTTTATTTGTTTCTACAAGTTTTACAGGATAAAATTTTCTTTTTTCATCAAGTTTGACTGCCAAAGCACTTGTGGTTAAAATAAATTTATCTATATCAGGGGAGTAAACACCATTAGCTTGTTCTATCAAAAGTGTAATATCTTTTTTCTCAAGATTTTGCAAAGTTGACAAACGACTATTCTTATTTTCGTTGATCTCATGTGCTTTTGATGGGTTTTGCTTGATAGCTTGTCTTGATGATAGTTCGATAATCTCGCTCATATCCTTTAAAAAACTCTCTTTATTAAATCTTTTGGCTTTAGAAACAACATTCCCATTAGTATCTCTTATCTCTCGTGAACCAGTCAATTTAACAAGAACACTATTCCCATCTAAATCATTTCCTGAAAAATACCCCTCTCCTATCTCATCATCAAATCCAATTTTACCTTTGATTGTTGTTTTTGTAAAAATACCCATATTGCATCCTTATATCGCATATCATTTTGTTATTTTGATATATTTTACTTGTCTATTTTTAATTTTCCATAAGAAATTGTTTCCGTTTTTGTCATATTGGATAGATTTGTTCAGATAAGGGTTGAAGCTTGGGAAAACAGCACCGTAGATATGGTGCTGAATATAAGTTTGTGTGGATAAAAAGTGGTGTACTAATTAAGGATATACAACATCGAGAGTGATTGAACCATCTGGATTATACTTGATATTTTCAATCGTAATGCCGCTGTCAGAACCATCGCTTAGATAGAGGTTATCTGCAATATCACCCTCTTCAAAGAATGGCGAATGTGTCACCTCTTCAATGGTGCTGTTTGCAAGCGGCTTGCTTAGGTTGTAAACAACATCGACCAATCTATTATTTTCATCTCGATTATTAGTCTGGTTGTTGTTTACTCTTGTAATAAGCACACCATCTACAAACTCACCTAGATCTCTTTCAATCAGCTTTTGATTAACTCTTACAGGGTTTGCTAAAAAATTTTCAATATAAAAAAACTCATTATCCTTGCTTGTTTTTAACTTAAAAATGTTTCGAGTTGCATTTATCTCTTGTGGTGTTAATGTTATGGTTTGTGTGCTGTTTATCTCTATAGGAGTGATGATACCACTCCTTACTGCTGAATATGCACACATAATTGCTCTTAACTCTGTTTCGTTGTCAAATGACAAATTACTTTTCACATCAGGATCAGACATTAATCCTAGGCTATATAGTCCATCTGTACTCTGGTCTATATCATATAAATCTACAAGTCCATACATTTCGTGACCTAGTTCATGATAAATGGATGATGTTATTTCTGTAAATTCTCCAAGATCCTTACCAATATCATACTCTTGTATAAACGATATCCTATTTGTAGCAAGAGTATCAAACTGTTCTTGTGTCATCCCATTTGGAATATTTTTACCCCATACATCAATACCATCATTACTTGTGTAATGATATTGGTCATTGCTAGGTGGAATTTTGATTGCTAACGCCACATAACTATCATTCGAGACCTCTGCAATCTTTCTCTTTGGGAACATGAGCACTATCGCCAGCTCATCCTTTTCACTCAAAACACCATCGTTGTTTTTATCAAAACTTGAAAAATCGATAAATCCATCTGCTTGTTTTAAAGCTTCAACCCCAACAAGTGTTAATCCATCTATGTCTCGTGAACCTTGCACATCTGTTGTCTTGTAGTCTTGCAAAACAACATCTATAATGCCATCACTTTGAACACCTTGTGTCTCATTTGCTTCAATAGGTATCATTTGAGAGCCTGTATTCCTCATCATGGTATGACTAAGTTGGTCTATATCAAATCCATAAAAATAAGAATGCGTTTCGTTTAAATCTGCTGCAAAAGTTTCATTAGCATCATCTCTAACCCTTATTACCAAAAGAGGGATTTTTTTTCGTATCGTGTCAATATACATATCCCTTTTTTTATTTTTCTTTACTCCAACTATTTTTACTTTAAAAGGTACTTTAATATAATATGGAATATTGTCATCTTGACCTAAATTGAGATATTCTCTTAATTCACTATCAGAAATTGACAATGAACTCTTTTGTTTCATACTAACTCTCCCCTCTAGTATAAACTCTTCACCCACTTGTAATGAATATCGTGGAGCTTTGAGATCACTTGTAAAAACATCCCCTAAAAGCATGAGTTTTTTATCTTTTTCACTAAAGATATGAATGCCAAAGAAAGGCTCTGTTTTTTTTGAAGCTGGTGCTTTTTTTACAATAGTTGCATAAACTTGTTTATCTGCTGGATAACGCATTATTTTATCTCTAAATCTATCTATCTCATAGTATTGACCTATAGAGACATTATTACACTTTACCTCTTTTTGTCCATACAGATTATCAACTTCCACTTCAACAACACACTCCTCTACATTAAACAGTTTATCCACCGCAAGAGCTGTATTTGATGAAGCTGTTGTATTTGATGAAGCTATCGTGTCTCCATCTCCTGAACCACCACCGCAGGCACTTAAAGTAAACAAAAGCAGTGTGACTAATGCACTTTTTGTTATTTTTGTTATCATACTTCTCTCTTCCTCTCTCAAAAATTTTAAATATATTTTAGTATAAAATACTATCAAATGTCAAGTTTTAGTAAATATATTTTATATTCATTTTTATTTC
>JAMORZ010000147.1 GCA_027063295.1 Sulfurimonas sp. | reverse complement strand
CTGTTCGTGAAGATGTTATCAATAAGAATTTCTTTGCACAATTAGCAGAAGCAGATATTTCTCAAACAACAGGTTTTGTTATGACATCAGATTATTTTATGGTTTCAAGACCGATCAAAGATTTTTCTGGCAATATCGTAGGATATGCTGTTGTAGGGGAAAAACGCAGTGATGTTGAAAATGTAATTTCAGAATCTGAAGATTCACTTCTTAGACAAGTATATATTATGGCATCAATTGATTTCTTTGTTCTTCTTTTCTTGATGTGGGTGATCCGTTATGCTGTTTCTCAACCGATTCAAAACTTAGGAAGTGTTGCAAAAGAGTTAGCTCAAGGTGATGCAGATCTGAGTAAAAGACTTCCAGTTAAATCACAAGATGAACTTGGTGATGCAAGTAGAAACTTTAATGAGTTCTTAGATAAAGTTGAAGCACTTTCACTTGAAGCACAAAGGGAAGCTACTCATGCCAAAGAGAGTGCAAAACAGATTGAAGAGGCGATGGAGAGAAACAAACTTCATCTAGCTCTTTCTGATGAGATGATTCAGGGTGCTATCATAAATGCTAATAACCTAAGTGACTCTATGAGAGAGAATGTTGAAAATGTCAATGAAGTCAATATACTTAATCAAGAAACAGAAAAAGTGATCACAAAAGTAACATCATCAACAGATGAAGTTATTAGCAGTATTTCAAACATTACAGAGATGATTAGTGATTCACGTCTCTCAGCTGAACAGTTAAATGCAAATGTTGAAGAGATCTTTACAATTATCTCACTGATCAAAGATATCTCAGACCAAACAAATCTTCTTGCTCTAAATGCTGCGATCGAAGCCGCTAGAGCAGGGGAACATGGTCGTGGATTTGCTGTTGTTGCAGATGAGGTGCGTAAACTTGCAGAGCGTACACAAAAAGCAACAAGTGAGATAGAAACAAATATCAGTGTGCTTAAACAAAATACAAACAGTATGACAGAGATCAGTGAAAAAATTGATGAGCATGCACACTCATCACAAGCAAGACTTGATGAGTTTAGAGAGATACTTAATGAGTTGATTCTCAATGCGGAAAAAATCACAACAGACAATACTGTAATAGGTCATGAGTTGTTTGTCAATATGGCAAAACTTGATCACATGGTGTATAAAAACTATGCTTATTCTGCAGCATTAGAGTGGAAATATGTACCAGAGCTTGGAGATCATAGCGTATGTAGACTTGGACAATGGTATCAAGAAGATGGTAAAACACATTTTGGTGATAACAGTGCATTTAAATCCCTAAATCAACCACACTTAAGAGTACATGAAAATATCACAAGAGTAATGAAGATGATAGATGGTCAGGTTGAATTAAGTAATCAAGAGATGATAGAACTCTTTAAAGATACAGAAGCCAAATCAAGAGAGTTATTTGAGCTTCTTGATAAAATGGTATAAACGATAAAATTTACACTTTGTTAGTTTTTCTTGAATAGAATGCTTTTTTTACTCAAGGAAAACTTTTATGAAACAGATACTATCTTTCATTGGTTCAATGAAAACAATGGCTGTGCTGATGCTCGTTTTTGCATTTGCAATAGGGTATGCAACAATTGTTGAAAACGACTTTGGCACAATGACAGCTAAAGCAGAAATCTACAATGCTACATGGTTTGAAGTTCTTTTAGGCCTTTTAGCACTCAACCTTACTTTAAATATTTTTACATATAAAATGTACACACTTAAAAAAGCTCCGATCTTTATTTTTCATATTGCATTTTTAGTTATTTTATTTGGTGCTGCTGTGACAAGATATATAGGATATGAAGGAACAATGCACATAAGAGAAGGGGGAATCTCATCTTCAATCGTAAGTGCAGATACATTTGTTCAAGTCAAAGCACAGACAAAAGATGCTCAGGCTGAATTATCACAAGTTGTGTATCTCTCAAGTCGTTCCCAAAATAGTTTAGAAAAATCACTTCAGTTAGATAAACATAATGTAGATGTTACACTTTTAGAGTATATCCCAAATGCGATGGAGAGTTTAGTTGAAGATCCAGATGGAAAACCAGCTATACAGCTCATGGTAACAGGTAACGGCGAGCCAGGAAGACCTGTAAGTTTACTTGAGGGTGAATTTTATGAAGCAAACTCTTTTGTGATAAGTTTTAATATTGATGTAGTGAGTAAAAAACCTGTTGTAAAGTTTTTTTTAGAGGATGGCAAACTCTATATGAAGCATGATAAGGTGTTTTCATATTTTAGAATGGCAGATCGTGCAAAAGGGGAACTTAGTGCAAACGAAAAAGATCCTCTTGATGAAAGAGTTCTTTACTCATCAAAAGATGGAAGTTTTGTTCTTCGTCAGTTTGCACCACATGCTGCAAAAAAACTTATCTCTGCTCCTCAAAAAAAAATGAGAATGAACTCTTCAGGTGTTGATGCTCTTCGTTTTGAAGTAGATGTAGATGGAAAAAAACAAGAGATAGTTGTTTATGGAAAAAAAGGGATTATCGCAAACGAAAAACATGTTCAACTCAATGGTGTTGATGTAGCTGTGAGTTTTGGTGCTAAGAGGATTCAGCTTCCATTTGGTATCAAGCTTATTGATTTTCAACTTGAGCGTTATCCAGGTTCTATGAGCCCAGCATCTTATGCAAGTGAAGTAGAGTTGATAGACAGAACTAACAATGTTGTAATGCCATATAGAATCTATATGAATAATATTCTTGAGTATGGTGGTTTTAGATTTTTTCAAGCATCATACGATCAAGATGAAAAAGGAACTGTATTGTCAGTAAATAATGACCCTGGAACATTTTGGGCATATCTTGGATATCTTCTTTTAGGTATTGGTATGTTTTGGTCACTTTTTTCTAAAAAACACCGTTTTGCAAAACTTGCTTCAAAGGCACATAAAGCTCGTGAAGTAGCAGCAACAGCAGCCGCTTCACTGCTTCTTTTGGCTCTTTTTGCAAATACAACACAACTTCATGCACAAGATCTTGATCCAAAGTTAAAGACTATTTTGTCATTTGATAAGCAGAGTGCAGATAAATTTGGTGCTCTTATAGTACAAGATGCAAGAGGGAGAATGAAACCTCTTGATACTTTAGCAACTGAAGTTTTGGCAAAAATCTATAGAGGCTCTGCACTTCGTATTGGAACACAAGAACTTACACCAACTCAAGTGATGGTTGGGATGATGGTTCGACCTGACATCTATCGTGAGATCAAAATGATCCGTACAAAAGATGAAAAGATCAATGATCTTATAGGTGCAAAACTTGATGCAAAGTATGTTTCTTTCTCACAATTTTTTCTTGATCCTCAAAATATGACAGGTTATAAACTTGCAGAGGTTGTTGAAGTAGCAACAAGAAAAGCACCAAAAAACAGAAATAAGTTTGATAAAGCTGTCTTGAAAATTGATGAAAAAGTAAATGTAACTTATATGGTCTTTACGGGATCATTGGTAAAAATATGGCCAAAACCAAATGATGCAAACAACAAATGGTTTGGTACAATAGAAGCTCTGCAAACATTTCAACCACAAGATGGGCAAAGAGTAAGAGACTTGGCTGTTGGTTATTTTACATCTGTTGATGCAGCACTTCGCAATGGTGATTGGACAAAAGTTTCTAAAGCCATTGATGCAATAGTAGCATATCAAAAGAAGTTTGGTGCAGCAGTATATCCTAGTGATAACCGTATCAAAGCAGAGATGTTTTACAACAAAGCAAATATTTTTGAGACAATCTTTCCATACTATCTTTTGATGGGGTTTGTGCTTCTGATTTTAAGTTTTGTAAAGATTATAAAACCAAAATTTGAGATCAGTTGGGCATCAAAAACAACACTTGTTCTTTTGATTGTCTTTTTTATTGCACATACATTTGGTCTTGCTCTTCGTTGGTATATCTCAGGGCATGCTCCATGGTCAGATGGGTATGAGTCGATGATCTACATCGGTTGGGCAACAGTTCTTGCAGGATTTATCTTTTCAAAACGCTCCCCTATAACTTTGGCTTCAACAGCTATTTTAACAGGGCTTATCTTGTTTGTAGCACATCTTAACTGGATGAACCCACAAGTCACGAACCTCGTTCCTGTTCTTAACTCTTACTGGCTCTCTATCCATGTAAGTATGATTACAGCTTCTTATGGTTTCTTAGGACTTGGGGCACTTTTAGGTTTTATTACACTTCTGCTTTTTATCTTTAAAACGCAGAAAAATGAGAAACAGATTTCACTCTCTATTAAAGAGTTAAACGCGATTAATGAGATGAGTTTAATGGTTGGTTTGGTGCTCCTTACTATTGGTAACTTTTTAGGTGGTGTATGGGCAAATGAGTCTTGGGGACGTTACTGGGGATGGGATCCAAAAGAGACTTGGGCATTAGTTACGATTCTTGTGTATGCAGTAGTAGTTCACTTGCGTTTTATCAAGTCAATCTATAGTGAGTTTAATTACTCTGTAATCTCACTTCTTGCGTTTACATCAGTATTGATGACATATTTTGGGGTAAATTATTATCTCTCAGGTATGCACTCCTATGCAAAAGGTGATCCTGTTCCGATTCCAGATTTTGTACCTGTGACATATATTATCCTTGCGATAGTTATAGCTCTTGCATTTAGAAACAGAAAGATAGCATAGAAGTTTGTCATGGAGTTTCAAGGGTTTCATGAAAAAGCACTCCCTTTTTTAAAAAAGATCAGAGTAAATAACAACAAAGAGTGGTTTGTTCTTCATAAACATGAGTATGAAGAGTATATTTTAAACCCATCACGAGCTTTTGTGTTAGAGATGGGTGAGCATCTCCAAGCCTTAGTACCTACTATAAATGCAGAACCAAAAATCAACAAATCACTTTACAGAATCTACAGAGATACTCGTCGTATGGGTGCAAACAAGATGCCGATTAAAGAGCGTATCGGTGTGATCTTTTGGCAGGGCAATATAAAACGGATGCAGAGCTCCTCTTTTTATATGCACTTCTCAGCAGAAGAACTTTATGTTGCTGTGGGTGTGAGATGGTTTGAAAAACCTATGTTAGATGCGTTTCGTGAGACAATCAAAGATGATATAAAACGCAAAGAACTGTGGGAGATACTTACCAACATAAAATCTCTTGGCAAAGGGTATACTCACCTTGAAAAAGGGTACAAACGCTACCCTAGAGGTTTTAGTGCAGATATGGAGTATGCAGAGCTTTCTCTCTACAAAGGGATGGCAACTTTTAAAACACTGCCTGCTGAGATTATTACTGATGGTGAGAGGCTTATAGATACACTCTATGAGATCTATGAAGATATGTTGCCACTCCAGCAGTTTATGTATGAAGTGAGTCTAAAAGTAAAAGATGAGTAACCTTTTTGACTATACTCTTCCAGAAATTGACAATGAAGAGTTTATTACACAACTGCAATATAAAAATGTTGAGATAAAAACGATCATCTCAAATACACTCTCAACACCACAAACTTTTACTCAGGAATGTGATGAGTGGGTAGTTGTCCTTCAAGGGTGTGCAAAAATAGAGATGGACGGTATTGTTCATAAACTCAAAAAAGGTGATAGCCTCTTTATTCCATCAAAAAAAGAGCATACACTATTAAAAACAAAAAAAATTGTTATTTGGTTGGCAATTTATATCTATTCTGAATAAAGGCACTGACTAAATAACATCATTTACCAATATTTTTATTAACAAAGAACCAAGCAAGTCTATTATCCAACCATTCGTAGCTTCGAGCATGAGCTTTTGTTCTTCTAACAAGATAAGAGATTTTATCTCTTATCTGAGAATTAAAATTTTCAATAACATTAGTTTTCTTTGATTTTTCCATACTTGCTTTAGAGCCATATATTCCACTTGATACCATCAAAATAGACAAAAAATTTTTAGACAATATCTCCCATTCTCTCAAAGATAGGAAACTTTTGCGTTCTATTATCAATATGGCAAAGATTTTAGATATGAAGATCATTTTAGAGGGGATTGAGGTTCAAGAGCAACTTGATCTTTTAGCACAGGACAACTACATCAAATACCAAGGGTTTTACTTTTATAAACCTCTTTCTGAAGAAAGTTTTTTGAAGGTGCTAAAAGAGAGACTTTAGAGTCCCTCTATAAGTTTTATAAGCTCTTCAGGTTTATTTGAATTTTTAATAGCATTCTCTTTTGAGATAATTTTCTTTTGTAGTAGTTCAAGAAGTTGTTGCGTTTGGGTTGTCATGTGTGTTTCTTCTTGGTTTAGTTGCATTTGTGAGTAAATTTGGTGTACTTTGTCTTCACGAATCTGATTCTGAATCGCAGGATTTGTGATGAGAATCTCTTGTGTTGCAACTTTTCCTCCACCAATACGTGGGATAAGTGTTTGCGAGATAACAGAGATAAGTGATGATGCAAGTTGTGCACGGATCTGAGCTTGTTCCTCACCATCAAAAACATCGATAATACGGTTAATGGTACTTGGCGCAGAGTTTGTATGGAGTGTTCCAAAAACAAG
>JAMORZ010000146.1 GCA_027063295.1 Sulfurimonas sp. | reverse complement strand
CTAATACCATCGTAAATAAAGTTAATTTCAAACTCTGTTGGTTCATTAACTTCATTGTCAAATACAAATGGTTTAACAAGAATTTTATCTCCTCTTTGATATTTTGTAGCACTCTCTAATACAATATCTTGCATTGTGTCAAGAGCTTTTAATATATTTGATTTTCCAGCAGCATTTGCTCCATAGATAGCTGCTGTTTTTACTAAAGATAGATTTTTTGAAGATGTAGGAAAAAAAGTATGTGTATCATTAAATTCTTTTTGTGAAGAAGCCACCATACTTAAAGTCTGTTCTTCTTTAATAGAACGGAAGTTTTTTACTTTGAAGTCAACTAACATATAGTTCCTTTTCTTATTTGATGTCTAATTTTAGCATTATATTGCAAAAATATCAATTAAAATAGTGCTCATACTTAATTTTAATAATATTTTGTCAAAATAATTGTTGAGCTAATAGTTTGATTTAGTAGTAAAAAATCAAAAAAATTACCACTATGTTAACTATTGTGGTAGAATAGTGGTAATTTTACTACTATAAGGCATAGTTACTATGGAAGCTGGTTATATTCCTCCTAAATTACCACTAAAGAAAGATATAGAATCAAAAGCAGTTCTCAAGCAAATCATCAAAGCCAATCGTGCTTTGGCAGAGTTAAAAGGAGCTGCCAGATCCATTCCAAACCAAAGCATACTTATCAATGCTCTTTCATTACAAGAGGCAAAAGACAGTTCTGAGATAGAGAATGTTGTCACTACTCATGATGAACTCTATCGTGCAGGTGTGAGTTCTCAAAACATCTCGCAAGAGGCTAAAGAGGTGCAGCGTTATCGTGAAGCACTCTACCTTGGTTTTGAACTCATACAAGAGAAAAAACTCCTCCTAAAACGCTATATCGTAGCTATTCAGCAAAAGCTTGAAGATAACGATGCAGGGATTCGCTCACAAAGTGGTACAGTTTTAAAAGATAGCCGTGGCAATGTAGTCTATACACCACCGCAAAACTATCAGGATATTCAAGATTTGATGGATAATTTGGAAGAGTATATTAACAACAGTGAGCTTGATGATTTTGATATATTGACAAAGATGGCAATCATACACTATCAATTTGAGTCAATTCATCCATTTTATGATGGCAATGGGCGTACGGGTAGAATCATAAACATACTTTACTTGATACTTAACAATCTTTTAGATGTACCAGTTTTATATCTTAGCTCTTATATTATAGAGCATAAAAGTGAGTATTACACACTTCTAAACAAAGTACGAAAAGAGGATGCATGGGAGGAGTGGGTGCTTTACATGCTTAGAGGAGTTGAGCAGACATCACTTCAAAGTGTTGTGCTCATAGAGAAAATAGTAAGTTTGATGGATGAAACAAAAGAGATTTTAAAAGCAAATTTTTCCAAATTTTACTCAAAAGATCTCCTTGAGATACTTTTCAAACATCCATATACGAAGATAACATTTCTTATAGATGAGTTGGGTGTCACTCGTAAAACTGCTACCTCATACCTCAAAGAGCTAGAAGCTTACGGCATACTTAGAAGTGTTAAAGTTGGGCGTGAGATATACTTTGTAAATGTCAAGCTTTTTGAGCTTTTACAGGTGAGGGGACATGATGAGTAGCAGTTGGATACGAGAAGCCAATTATGTAGAAAAGAAGTTTTTAGAACAGCTTGCGGATCAAGGGTGGAAAACTTTAGTCATTGCCGATAAAGAGAACAAACTTAGAACACAAAATGCACTGCTTGGTCGAAGTAGTTTTAAAGAGGTGCTTTTAAAAGAGAGACTCTTTAGTGCCATCAAAAAGATAAATGGTTCATGGCTTAGAGATGAACAAGTAGATGAAGTTATAGCTACACTTGCAAATGTAAATGAAGGCTCTCTTTTTGAAAACAATCTAGCATCTACTGCACTTTTACTTGAAAACACATCGGCAGATATAAACTACGAGACAGAGGCAAAGTCCCCAACTGTAAAATATATAGATTTTGAAAATATAGAAAATAATGATTTTTTGGCAGTTTCACAGTTTATGGTGGATGGTGCTGAGACTATCATACCTGACATCACTCTGTTTGTAAACGGCATCCCCTTGGTGGTAGTGGAGTGTAAAGCTCCTGACATTACAGACCCAACTGCCCAAGCTGTCAATCAACTCAAGCGTTATATGAATACAAGAGGAACCCAGCAGAGTGAAGGTGCATCAAAGCTTTTTCATACTAATGCTTTTGTGGTAACTAGCTCACGAACAGAGGCAAAATCTGGGACTATTAGCTCAAATTTGGAGCATTTTTTGAGTTGGAGAGATCCATACCCAAAAAATTTAAGTGAGTTTGGTGATGATGAGCAAGATATTTTAATAGCAGGCATGCTTGCACAACAAAACCTATTAGAGATACTTAGAGATTTTACTATTGTGATGGGAAGTGGTCGAAAACGCATAAAAGTAGTATGTCGTTATCAACAATATCGTGCTGTTAAAAAGAGTATACAACGAATCCTTGAAGCAAAAAGTGCCAAAGAGAGAAGTGGAGTTATTTGGCATACTCAAGGGAGTGGTAAATCACTCACTATGGTCTTTCTTATAAAGCACTCAAGAATGCTTGAATCGATGCAAAACTATAAAATTGTTTTGATTGTAGATAGAAGTGATCTTGAAGAACAATTAGAAGAGACAGCAGCACTTACTGGAGAGAAGATTTCAGTGGCATCAAGTGCGAATGATTTAAAGAAAAAACTTTCCAATGATGTAAGTGATATTACTATGACTATGATGCAAAAGTTTAGTGATGATATTGAGAGTGCACTGAGTGAAAAAGAGGAGATACTTGTTCTCATCGATGAAGCACATCGTACACAGTACTCAAAACTTGGGGCATCTCTCAGACTAGCATTGCCAAATGCTGTTAAACTTGCTTTTACAGGAACACCGGTTGGAAAAACAGTTGACTCTTTTGGTAGCTACATTGATACTTATAAAATAAAAGAAGCTGTAGCTGATGGTGCGACAGTACCCATAATCTATGAGGGGATGACTTCA
The DNA here is from genome assembly GCA_027063295.1 of Sulfurimonas sp. GTDB lineage: Bacteria > Campylobacterota > Campylobacteria > Campylobacterales > Sulfurimonadaceae > Sulfurimonas. The sequence goes on along the minus strand of JAMORZ010000146.1, from coordinate 3,517 downwards.
AAAGATGCGATTGAAAATAGAGGAGAGTTTGACTCTAAATTTGAAGATCTCTTTGGTGAGCTTACAAAGGAGCAGATAGAGGAGATAAAGAAAAAGTATGGAACAAAAGGAGATATTCTCGAAGCACCTAAACGCATAGAAGTGATAGCCAAAGATATGGTGCGACACTATATAAAAAATATCTTGCCAAATGGTTACAAAGCTCAAGTAGTAAGCTCTTCACGAAAGGCTGCACTTCGCTATAATGAAGCACTGAGTAAAGCTCTAAAAGAGTACTATGAAAATATGGCAGATGATGAGCCTTATAAAGAGTTGGTTGGCAGATTGAGTTCAACTGTTGTTATATCGCATCAACACAATGACAATCCAGACGAATTTCCAAAAGAGTTTAGCTCCAAAACACATAAAGAGAAGAGTGTAGCAGAGTTTAAACAAACGCTTGAAGTCTCACCTCTTGCTTTTTTGGTAGTGAGTGATATGCTTTTAACTGGTTTTGATGCACCAATAGAGCAGGTGATGTATCTTGATAAAAAGCTGACGGCACATAACCTTCTTCAAGCCATAGCACGGGTAAATAGAACTTATGAGGGGAAATCCCAAGGACTTATAGTAGATTATTATGGTGTGGGAGCACATCTTAAAGAGGCTTTGAGTAATTATGAAAATGATGAGATAGAAGATGTGATGAGTGATAAGAGTGAACTTTATAATCAACTTGAACTCTCTCATAGGAAAGTGATGCAGTTCTTTGATGCACATGGCATTGAAGAGATAAGTGAAGCAACATTTGAGGATGCTATTATTCTTTTAGCGGATGAAAAACTGCGTCAAGAATTTAAAGTGCTTTTTAAAGAGTTTGCAAAAGTTATAGACGCTATTTTACCAGATCCTATCAAACGATTTTATCTTGATGACGCCAAAGTTTTAGCAGCCATCAAAAATGAAGCTGCACGAAGATATAGAGATGTCGCACTCAACATTGAAGGTATCGGTGCCAAAGTAAAAGCTTTGATAGATGAGCATCTTGTAAGTCAAGGGATAGAGACAAAAGTGCGAGCTATCTCTATACTTGATGATGAATTTGAACAGGCACTTAAAGGTAGAAGTGATAAAGCAGTTGCTTCTGAGATGGAACATGCTCTGCGTTATACTATCCGTATAAACCTAGATAAAGACCCGATCTATTATAAATCTTTAGCCGAAAAGTTGGAAAAAATTATTGCAGAGCATAAAGGGGAGTGGGAAAAACTTGTAGAGAAACTTTCAAAGTTTAAAGAAGATATGCAAGATGGTCGTGAACTCCTAGATGTGTTTGAAAAGATTGGCTGTGAGGTATGTATGCCTTACTATGATCTTTTTGTCAGCTATTTTAGCCAAGAGGAGTGTACGCAGGAATTATGCGATACCATAGTGGAATTGGTCATTAACAGTGTTGAGATGGCATCACGGGAGATACAAAGGGTTGATTTTTGGGGTGCAACAGGTCAGAGTGCAAGACATAATTTAGAGAACTATCTTGTTGGGCTCATTGCTAACACCAAACAAAAGAGTTTGATAACAAAAATTGCTGAGATCAAAGAGCAGTTTATGAGTATCACTAAAGAGAATCATAAAAACCTGGAGGGCTTAGAGCTTGCTAATTGATTATGATGTAGTTCGCTCAAATCGTAAAACTATAGAAATTTCAGTAGAGCGAGATGCTAATATTTTGGTTAAAGTGCCTTATGAATTAGCTGATGAAGCTATAGAAAAACAGGTGCATAAAAAAAGACTTTGGATCTGGGAGAAACTGGCAATAAAGAAATCGTATCAGAGTGATATAGAGCATAAAAAATTTGTCTCCGGAGAGAGTTTTTTGTATCTTGGAAGAAACTATCGCTTGGAGTTGTGTGAGGAAGTAGAAGGTTTGAAACTTAAAAATGGATGGTTTGTTCTTGGTAAAAAACAGCACTCTAATGCAAAAGAAATTTTTAAAGCTTGGTACAGTGAACATTTGAGAAGAAAATTACAACAACGACTTAAAATATTTGAAAAAAACTATGGTCTTGGTGTTTTGGATTTTCGTGTTTTAGAGTTAGGCTACCGTTGGGGTTCCTGCTCTAAAGATGGTACACTTAACTTTAACTGGAAGATAGCAATGGCACCTTTAGGAGTCGTTGATTACATCATTGCTCATGAAATTGCACATCTTAAAGAATCAGCACATAGTGAAAAATTTTGGAAAGAGGTTCAAAGACTTATGCCGAACTATCTGGAGAAAAAAGAGTGGTTAAAGCAGAATGGGCATGAGCTTTTTATTTAGTTGTTGTTTTGTATCATATCGCTAGCAATTTTTGAGCCTTGAAGGTAGTTCATAGTCAGATACTTTGTGATGGTATTTGGATCATTGTGTCCTAATGCACCGCTCATATAGATAGCATCTATTCCTTGCTCTGCCATGGCACTTACCATGACGTTGCGTGTGTAGTGCATAGTGAACCAATCCCCAAGCTCTTTTTTTAATTTTGCAGTCTGTTTTTTAGCATCGGAGAGTCTCTGTCCTTTTATGACTGGAGATTCAAATACCCATCCATGCTCTTTGCGAAACTCCAGTAGTGCTTCTTTTACATTTGGTGGGAGGAAGACTTTTTGTTCTTCATCATTTTTTGTGTGATCCAAAAAATAGTAATCATACTCAAAAGAGATATGTTCCCATCTGAGATTTAGAATTTCACCTTTTCTTCGCCCTTGCAGGGATAATAGAAAAAATGCTCTATAGTATGGATCTGAGTGGTAGAGTTTAATTATAGCTTGGTATATGCTAGTAAGCCTTTTTGTCGCATTTACAACTATTTTTTTAGATTTTGGCATTTTTATTTTTACATCTTCACAAGGATTATGACTTACAATTCTGTTTGCTCGTGCAATTTTAAAGGCAGGGGAGAGGACTTCAACAGTTTGCTTGGCAGTTCCTGGAGAGTCTCCGTTTTTAATATTGTCATTAATAATTTTTTGTATATGCATAGGAAGAACTGTTTTGGCTTTTTTATTACCTAGTATTTTGGCAATTTTTCTATCATAGTAAGATTTTCTATTTTTTTTGTAGGTACCATCTTTTAGGGTCTCGAAATACAACTCTACAATATCATTTACAGTAGCATTGATATCTATCATATTTTCTGCTTCTTGCTTTGCTTTTGCAAGCTCTGCTTCAGCATTTTTTATACGGTCTCTTTTATTCCATGATTTATTTGTGTAGTCTATGACACATTTGTAAGTTTTTTTCTCATAGGTAAAACGGTAGTAGAATTTGTCATATTTCTTATTGGCTCGGAGGTTTGGCTTTATAAAATTTGGGTATTCATTTGGGTCGATAGCCATCATAAAATCCTGAAATAAATTGGGGTACCTCTTGGGGTACCACTTTAAATGAAATAATTATACTATGAAAAGAATTAATAGAAAAATAAACTCCCTAAAATAGGGGTGTTTTGAATTAATATCTGCTTTAAGGAAAGGTAGTCTTGATTGCTCATAA
>JAMORZ010000145.1 GCA_027063295.1 Sulfurimonas sp. | reverse complement strand
CTTAAAGATTCTCCTGCATTTGTTGCAGGGCTTGAGAGTAACGATACTATTCGCTCTATCAACGGCATCGAAGTTGAAAGTTGGAAAGATATGGCAAAACATATCAAATCTGCCAAAGGCTCTATCGACCTTATCGTTGAAAGAGATGGATTTGTTAAGCATATCATCCTTACACCAGAGCTCAAAGAGACAAAAAATATGTTCGGAGAGAGTGTGAAAGAAAAAATGATAGGTATCGGTGCTGCTGGTGTATTTCACCCTTTAAAAAGTGAAAATATCTTCAAATACACAAATGAACAGTTTATCTTTGCAAGCACTATGATCTTCACAGGTGTTAAAAAGCTTATCGTTGGTGAAGTACCTGCTAGAGATCTCGGTGGAGTGATCAGCATAGTAAAACTCACTTCTGATGCAACAGATGCAGGGTGGATGAGTGTTTTGTTCTTTGCAGCGCTTATCTCAGTAAACCTTGGTGTACTTAACCTACTTCCAATCCCTGCACTTGATGGAGGGCATATTATGTTTAATCTGTATGAACTTATCTTCCGACGTGAAGTGAGTGAAAAAGTGATGGTTAACCTGACTATGGCAGGATGGGTAATTTTACTTGGGCTTATGGCTCTTGGACTTTACAACGATATTAACCGACTTACAGCTCAATAAGAAAAAACTTTAAGATATGATATGATAAAATTGAACAAAAAAGGACAAACCCTATGAAAACACTCTTACTTATTGCAATGTTAGTTGTAAACTCTTTTGCACTCGATGCACTTGGTGCTCTTGATGAGGACAATAAAAAAGTACTTAACAAAGTTCTAAAAAAACTTGATTTGAGTAATGCTTCACCAAAAATTAAAGAGAAGGTATATGCAAAATTTAGCTTCTCTCTTGAAAAAAACTGGTACATTAAGTGGTGGGACAATGCAACTCCTAGTGCAACAAAGATTGAAAATTCTCAAACAAAATTTATTGAGATGACTGTTATTGATGAAAATCGAATCTATAGCTTTACTTTTATCAACTTTAAAGCTGAACAACAACTTTTTGTCATTGCAAGACAATATGTGCCAACTGATTCTGATGCACTTTTAAAAAGATTTAGCAAACTAAAAGAGGATCCAGAGTATAAACTCAATACAGAAACAGAAAACTATGCTTCTTTGACTGAGAAAAACTACATGTCTGATACGATTATCCATATCAAAAACAAATATGGTATCATCGCTTATATCGATATGACAACACTTGATCTAGCACAATAGAGAGGATATAACAACTTAATGACACAAACTGAGTACAAAATATATATCGATGATATCATCCGCAGAGTTGAGAGTGCCCGCTTAAAGGTAAGTGCACATCATATTGTCAAGATAGTAGCTATCTCAAAGTATTCAACTTCTCAAGAGATAGAAGTACTTTACAAGATAGGGCAACGTGCTTTTGGAGAAAACAAAGTACAAGATCTTAAAGCTAAAACGCAAGAGCTAGAAGAGTTCCCACTTGAGTGGCATTTTGTTGGTAACTTACAAAAAAACAAGATCAATAATCTTCTTGATATAGATCCTACCCTCTTTCAAGCTCTTGATTCTTTAGAACTTGCTCATGAACTACAAAAGAAGCTTGTAGCAAAAGAGATGAGTCTTGATTGTCTGCTTCAAATCAACTCTGCAAAAGAGGAAAGTAAACATGGTGTTATGCCAGAAGTAGCAAAAGAGATATATGAACAAATCTCACAAGAGTGTCCAAACATCAACCTTAAAGGGGTGATGAGTATCGGTGCACATAGTGAAGATAAAACACTTGTTAGAAAAAGCTTTGAACTCACACACTCGATCTACAAAGAACTCAAAGGTGCTACCATCTGTTCTATGGGGATGAGTGGTGATTTTGAGCTCGCTATAGAGTGTGGATCCAATATGGTTCGTCTTGGCTCTTTGATGTTTAACAAATAATCTTCGCTAAAATTGACGGTTTAAATTTCTATATTTTAACTTAAATCGTCAATCTAATCTTCTCTATTTTATTTTTTTATAACAATTATAAGTTAAAATGTCATAAATTATTTGATGGATATGACAATGACAAAAACAAACCTTTTAGACAAATACCCTGTTCTCTCTCTTGAGATCTCTAAAGATGAAACAACTTATGCTAATGTTGATGAGATTATCTCTTATTTTAAAACAAAAATCGATACACATCCAGTTGCAGCTTACATAGCTATTTTTGACCATTTTTCACATACACAATCTTTAGAAGATTCTACAATCAGTGAAGATATCAAAGATGCAAAGAACATTATTTTTTGTTTTGGAAAACAGATTCCAAATCCAAAAATCTTAGCAGCAAGACCAAGAAGCATCGGTGTTACTGAAACTGATGGTGGATTTCATATTGCATTTATGGAAGCTCCAAACGAACAACTTTCACTTGTTATGCAAGAGTGGGTAAAAGCACTTAAAAACAAATAGATGTTAAAAAATCTTCTTCTATTTACTACACTTCTCCTGTTTTTAGGAGGGTGTAACTCCCAAGAAAAACATAAGCAACTCAATGGTAAAGCTCTCCTTGAACAAAAATGCAGCTCTTGCCATAATCTAGACCTTCCACCAAAAACTTTTGAAGATGAAGTTGCACCACCAATGATGGCCGTTGCGTTTCATATTGTCAATTTTACTAAAGTAAATGATGAGAGCCAAAGAGTTTCAAAATCGATCGACTTTGTTAAAGACTATGTTATCAATCCTTCAGCTTCCAAATCCTACTGTGATAAGAAAAGTTTAGAGAGTTATGGTGTAATGCCATCTCAAAAAGGTAAAGTAACACAAGATGAATTAGATGCGATTGCTCGGTATATATTTGCACACTTTACACAAGAAAACCTTATGAAAGAACAAGCTGCAATGAACAAACTCAAAGCGATGCCAAAGGGGCAACAGCTTGCACTCAAAAACAACTGTTTAGGGTGTCATAAGCAAACAACATCTACTGTTGGTCCATCTTTTGAGAAGATACGAACTCTTTACAAAAACGATAACTCTATCATCATAAAAAGTATCCAAAATGGTTCAAAAGGGAAATGGAAAGAAGCACACGGGGTGATGCCTCCATTTAAAAACCTAACAGATGAGGAACTCCATACTATCTCTGAGTGGATTCTCCACCCTTAGGTACATGCCTCTTAAAACGCACTGCATTTGAGAGTGGGTTTTCTATAAGAGATTTTTGGTACTCTATCATTTTGAAAAAAGGCTCTAAAAACCCCTCTAAATCCCCTGCTTCAAACTTTTCTATCTCGTAAGATTGTAACAATTCCAAAACTACAAGTGTTGACTCTATGGTTGAGAGGTAGTTCTTTTGAGGTTGTTGTTTTATCTGATACAAAGACTCTCTTGATGTTGTAAAACTCATATGCTTTAGTTTTTGAAGATTTATACTGCTTTGAAAAATCTTTTTTGCACATGCCCATGTTGAGTCTATCAAAAAAATCGCCAAAGGTTTTGTTGTTTGATGAGGCTTTGTTTTTGTAAGATTGAGTGCATCCTCAGATGGAAACAAAATATAGCTCTCGTGTGTTGCAATGATATCATTTATAGTATTATGGTTTGAAAAATCGATACCAACAAAAACTTCTGAATTTTTAAGAGAAAGGTGTGTAAAAAAACCTGTATTGTTCTTAACTTTTTTAAACTCTTTTGGGTGCATCAATATCACAAACTTTGTCTGTGTTTGCAAAGATGTAATGTAACCACACATACACGAGCTTTTTGGTCTATAACACTTATAACATTTTTCCCGATCACCATAATATGTTTTCATCAGAGAAATTATACTAAAATATAAGTATGAATAGAGAAAAATATGATCTTATTGTTATTGGAAGTGGTGCAGCTGGTATTATGGCAGCAATCGTTGCAGCACGAGATGGAAAAAAAGTACTCCTTTTAGAAAAACTCTCACAAATATCTGCGAAACTCAAAGCAACAGGTGGAGGTCGTTGTAATCTTACAAATACACTTGACAATGATGAGTTTATGTCAAGATTTGGCAAAGATGGTCGTTTTATGAGAGATGCTCTTGAAGCTTTTGATAAAGATGCACTTGTCTCATTTTTTGCTGAGATTGGAGTAGATACACATTCACCAGATGGATTTAGAATCTTTCCAACTTCACACTCCTCTAGCACCATCATCGAAGCACTAAAACAAGAGATGAACAGAGTTGGCATAACACTGCATACACAACAAAAAGTTCAAAAGATTTTATACTATGAAAAGAAAGTTACTGGAGTTCAGACTCAAGACACACACTTTGATGCTTCAAATGTTATTGTTGCTACTGGGGGACTTGGTTATCCTACACTAGGTGCAGAGGGTGATGGGTATAAACTTGCTCAAGCATTAGGACACACCATCACTCCACTTTATCCTGCAATGACACCACTTAAAACAAAAGAGAGCTGGGTCGCAGAGTGTCGAGCAGATACAATCGCAAAAGTACAACTTCAAGTAGATCTAAAAAAACATAAAAAGCTCAAAGCAACAGGAGATCTTATCTTTACAAAAACAGGTATCAGAGGACCTGTTGTCCTTGATTTTGCACGTGAGATCACACCACTACTGCATAAGTATGGGGAAGTTCCCATCACTATGCAACTTACACAGAAAAAAAATCAAGATGAAATTTTACAACATTTTAAAAAGCAAGACAGCACCCTTAGTACACTTGAACTTACCAGCACCCTTTTACCACAACCACTAGCACTTCAGCTTTGTAAACTTGCAGATGCAGATCCAGATATCACACTCAAGAAACAGCCAGGTCATACCAAAGCAAAACTTGTAAAGATTTTAGCAGCTACTCCTCTGACTATCAACAACCACAATGGATTTGAGATGGCTATGATCACTCGTGGAGGGATTAAACTCAAAGAGGTTGATCCAAAGACAATGCAAAGTAAGCTTATAAAGGGAGTTTATTTTTGTGGAGAAGTTCTTAACATAGATGGTCCATGTGGAGGGTACAATCTTCAATGGAGTTTTTCAAGTGGATATCTTGCAGGAAAACTTCTCTAAGTTATGTTATGATACGAAATATTTTTACTATCTAAAGGAGTAACATGAATGATACAACTGATATAACCACTTTAACACTTAGAATCGCTATTTTTGTTGTTATTGCTGTTGTTTTTTTTGTAGTACTCAAAGGGAAAAAAGAGGAAAAATAGCCTCTTTTTATCCCTTGAGTTTTGCTATGCTCTGAGCAAATTTCACCTTCTCCCCTGCTTTTATGTTAAGCTCTAACATATCTTTTTGTGCAAGGATCACAATAGTTGAACCCATCTCAAAACATCCAAAATCATCACCCTTGTCAAGATAAAGATCTTCAAACTCATACACCTGAGGTGTTGTAACATCTGCATTTGTTTGTATGCGAGGCTCAAACGCAACTTTCATCACACCAACATTCAAAGCACTCACAAGCACCATAAAAAACTTTTTGCCATCCGTTGTTTCACACTCTAAAACTACACGCTCATTCTCTATGAAAAGATTAAGACGTTTTTTAAGCGATGGAAAATTTACAGGATAAAACTTCCCAGGTATATGTACAGCTTTGTGCACTTTGAGGTTTGTTGGGATATGATAACGGTGATAATCTTTTGGAGAGAGATAAAAGTTCACAAAAGTCCCATCAGAGATAACACTCTTTTCCTCTTCACTAAAATGCTCACCCAAAAGCTCATCACACTTGTAACGCATACCCTTGATTTGAAGTGCATAATCCTCTTTTATCTCTCCGCACTCAGAGATAAGTGCATCACATGGCGAAATAAAATCTTTTGCATCGAGTGAGAAGTGGCGTGGCTCTCTTAAGTGACGGGTAAAAAGTGCATTAAGTGACTTGTAAGAACTTGCATCTCTAAACTCACTCATATCAAGTCCCATTAGTGAGACATAGCTTTTATTGACTATCTTTTGAAACCATGTAGGAAACTCTTTGGAAGCAAACTTTCCAAATGTTTGCGAAATCGCTGATGTTATATGTCTTTTCTCCATTATAATCCTCTTTTTTTAATTTATCTTTCTTTTTTGCTAAAGAAGCTTGTGCTTTACTAAAGAAGCTTCCGCTTTGCCAACTCTTCAATAAGTACTGTTGCATACGAGCCTTTTGGCAGTGTAAAGTTAAGCTCATACTGAGCTTCTATGGGGTTAAAACGCCCCTCTATATCCGTAGGGTAGATCCAAGCAAATCTTCTTGCACCCTCTGCGTTTATCTCATCATCAAAATCTTTCTCTATGATATAAGCACTTCCAGAAGCATGTTTGACCTTTTTTCCACACAACAAACCTGTTAGAGTGATATCACGAGTATTAAAACGCTCAAAATCGTGCTCACTTCCCTCAAACTCAAAGAGCTTCCCTTTTGGATAGTGCTCCATAATATCTCCACGAAAAAGTTTCATAGGGTGTGTTTGTTTTTGTAAAAACTTCAACTCATCTGCTGGAAGATTAAGCAGAGGCTCTAACTCCTGTATGCTAAAATTACCAACAAGAGAGTTTATCTCCAAACG
>JAMORZ010000144.1 GCA_027063295.1 Sulfurimonas sp. | reverse complement strand
CACCTCTTTGATGATTCTATCATGCTCATCACGTTTTGCTATATCCCACTTGTTTAACACAATAATGGAAGCCAAACGGTTAGAATCCACCAACCCTGCTATCTTCTCATCAAGATCTTTAAACGGCTCACTCGCATCTAAAACGATCAATGCCATATTTGCATTGCTGAGCATCTCTTTTGTACGCATTAAAGCATACTTCTCTATCCCCACAATACGACCACGACGACGAAGCCCTGCAGTATCAACAAAAGTGATCTGCTTATCTTGATACTCTATCGTCTCATCGATTGGGTCAATTGTTGTTCCCGCAACACTACTTACTACACTTCGCTCTTCACCCAAAAGAGCATTAAGAAGGGAGCTTTTTCCTACATTGGTTCGACCAATGATGGCAATTTTGATGTGGTTAATATCATCTTCATCAAACTCTTTGATGCGATCATTGTTCCCAAAGATAGAATCATCTTCAATGATCCCATCCATCTCATCTTCATCCCAGTAAATAAACTCATCATCCTCTTCATCGATATTTGCAAAAAATTCATCATCATCGATAAACTCCTCTTCCTCTACTACTTGCACATCATCTTCACTTTCTTCTTTGATGATATCACTATCGGGGATCTTTGAAGCTATCCACTCTAAAAGTTCTACTGTATGGCGATTGTGTGAAACAGAGATACCAAAGATATCTCCTGTTCCAAACTCATAATAGTCCCACAACTTCTCTTTCATCTTGTCGTTATCTATCTTATTAACAACCAAAGCGATATCTTTCCCCATTGCTTGAAGCTCATAGAAAAGTTTTTTATCCTCATCTTCTGGAATCCCTTTTCCATCTACCATATAGAGGATGATATCAGCAGCATAAGCAGCCTTAAGGCTCATCTCTTTGATCTTGTCAAAAAGTTCACACCCTTTATCAAGTCCACCAGTATCAAGCAGAAGTGCTTCTTTGTTATTTATCACTGCAACTTTGCGTTTTACATCACGTGTAGTTCCTGCAAGATCAGATGTAATAGCATCACGCTTTTTAACTAAACGATTAAACAGAGAGCTTTTTCCAACATTTGGACGACCAACAATGGCGATTTTTTTCATAGTAGATATACCTTAGATAAAAGAAGTTTATTGAGAGATTATAACGAATTTGTACTGAGAAAGAGATTGAAAAATGGGCGACCTTCCAAAAGGAAGATCTAATCCATCACCATCCACACATAAAGTTCACCTGTTGTTTTATCTTTATAAACATCAGCGATATGTGCTGTAATAGTTGCGTTTGACTTGTAATTACTTTGAGTATCCATATTCATCGATGATGAGTTATTACTAACTTTATCACGTTTTGTCATACTCAAGTGCACCTTCACTTGCTGTTGTAAACTCAACTCATCCAATGCACGAGTAATCGCAAGCTTTCTTTGTGTAGAGATCTTTTGATCGTATGTTCTTGCTGCAACACCGATAGCTCCGATTTTACCATCTTGATTTGGATTTAATATCCATGCTGGCTGTGCAGAGCGAACATGTGGTACAGGCTGTGAAGAGTTACAACCTGTAAAGAGAGAAACTACAATACTAAAACTAAAAAGAAATCTTAACATTAGTTAGTTGGGAACTCTTTTTCCAACCCTTCTAAAGCTTGTTTAGATTGGAATTGTTGCCATAGTGCATTTTCATTTCTAAGTGAAGACTTCACAGCCGCTTTTACTTCACCATTTACAGTTGACTCAGGAACTGTAACTAAAAGATAAAGTGTTCCAGCATCACTTTGCCAAGCATCAACAGGTTTAGAACCAGAAAGATCTACTTTTGCAACTTGTTTAGAAACAGCAGTTGTAACTTTATCTACTGTTGCGCTATCACCTACACCAATAGTACGAGTAAAAGTTTCTACTTTATCTTTTACTTGAGATTTGATTTGTTGTGCAAGATCTGAACGACCATTTGCAAGAGCTTCTCTTCTCATCATCCCCATACCAGCTGGGTTTCTTTGAGCAATACCTACACCAGCATATGCACCTTCAACCATTGGAACACAAGTCCATTTTGGTGCAAGTTGTCCCTCTTGTTTACAACGGAAATCTGGCTCTTCTTGTTTTTGAGGAGCTGGTTGTGCACCACCACATCCTGTCATTGTTGCAGCGATTAATGCAGCAGCTGCTATTGAAGTAAAAGTTTTGATCATAAGGATATCCTTTTTTTAAATTGATTTGAAAGTATTTTACCATAATTTCTAATAAAAAAACCTAATTATTGTATAATTCATCTATGCTTTATTATGATTATAAAAACTTTCAACAAGATACAAACAAACTGATAACACAGGTTCAAGAGTTTCAACCTGAGTCTATCGTCGCAGTTGCCCGTGGGGGGCTAACATTAGCACACTGTATGGCTGAGGGTTTGGAGTTAAGAGAACTCCAAAGTCTACGTACAGAGCTTTATGATAAAACAACAAAACGTGAAAAGTTTACAATTTGTAATAGTTGTAGTTTTGATGGTGTCTCAAGAGTTCTTGTTGTTGATGATATTGCAGACAGTGGAGAGACTTTGCAAAATGTGATGCAAACACTTCAGGAGTTACACCCTGAAGTGATTTTTAAATCTGCAACACTTTTTTACAAAAAAACATCTTGTTATCAACCGACTTACTGGGTCAACGAAGCAAAAGAGTGGATAGAATTTTTTTGGGAATCAGATTTTACAACACAAAACTAGAGGCTATTTTCTAGCCTCTTTGATCATCTCATAAGCTTGGTTGATCTCTTGTGTTTTTGCTGTTGCTTCTTGCATATACTCTTCACTTTTTCCTTGTGACTTGATGATATCTGGATGATACTGGCGAATTAGCTTTCTATATGCTTTTTTAATGGTTGCCATATCATCATTTTTACTCACACCAAGAAGTGCATAAGCATCATCAAGTGAAGCTTTTGGGCTTTGGTGTTGCATCATCTGCTCAAATCTATCAAAAATAGCATGATAAAGCTTTGGATCAAATGCAAGTGCTTGGGCAATTGTTTGTAGCACCTCCTCTTCAGAACTACTCACTTCACCATCAACAAACGCAAGTTGGATCAAAAACCCCATAAACTGCTGCGTTTTTTGTGGGTTATTTTTAATGGCATGAGAGAGTTTTTGAGCTGTTTGTGCTACATTGTTTTTGTTTTTCTCTTTGGCAAAAATATCTTTGAGGATCTGCTTCGTTCTCTCAGGTTCAGGAAAAACCGATGAGATATCATCAAACATTAGTCCTACTAGTTCAGCTTCAAGAGCATCGACTCTTCCATCTGCCTTTGCTACCTTTGCTACAAGAGCTACAAAAAGTCCAAGTTCTGAATTTTTGAGTGCCTCATGGGAGATAGAGAAATCTTTAAAAGCCTCTTTTGAGTAAGACTCATAACGACTATAGCTCTTAAAAATATAATAAAAAACACCACCTAAGAGCAAGAAGAGAAGAAGATTACCCATTATCTAAAACTCCACATTAGTGAATAAGTTTTGCACAAAGCTTTTGCTCATCTGTACTCTCATCACCCTCATCACAAGTAAAAACACCATTGGAGCGTGTATAAGTAAACTCCACTGCTACACCTTGTGCTCTAAATTTGTAAGTTGCATTATCATCATTACTATCATCAACATCTTCCCAATGACCATCAGCAGTACTTGAAGTTAGTGGGTATGTCAACACTCCACCAAACACTCCCCCATCATTAATCTTTGTTCCTTTAATGAAAGTAGAATCACCTGTAATAAGGCGAGATTGACGTTCATTAATGATAGCAGAACGTACAGAAGCGATATCAGATCTACCTTTAGCTATCTGTGCATCGGTACGAGTTGCAGCAAGTTTTGGGACAGCCACTGCAGCCAAAATACCTAAAATAACGATTACAAAAACAAGTTCTATCATACTAAAAGCAGATCTCATAACAAATTCCTTACAATGTAGTAGTTTTGAAGTATTATAGTGTAATGTATGTTAATTTTGTTTGAAGAAGAAAATGTGAAAGGAACACACTAAAGCAGCATGTTCCCAATTAAGAAGAAAATTTTAGTAAGTAACAGTACTTCCTTCTAGTTGCATATTGTAGTTTTGATCTTTTATAACGGTTTGTATAGTTTTACATTTACCATCACCATCATCATCATTTGCTACAACAGTCACATTTTTATCATTTCCATCTGCACTTGTAACCACTTCAATAGTGATACAATCAGAATTTTCACCAACTTTTATCTTTGCTTTGTCATTCTCACTAACATCTGCTTCACCACCTCGAACCATATATTCAATGGCAGCAGACATCTTGGAGAGATCACTTTCAGTCTTCCCTTTTGAAGCCGCATAAGAACCAATCTCTGCAATAGCTGTTTCAATATTCATTGAGAGTCTAGAAATTTTAGCATCATCACGAGTAGCAGCAAGTTTTGGGATGGCAACAGCTGCCAAAATACCCAAAATAACAATAACAAAAATAAGTTCTATCATAGTAAAAGCTTTCTTCAAAACAAACCTTTGTCATTGGGGTCATCCAGAAGAAGGATGACCTAAGTTAGCAAGTTACAATTAATAACTAACTGATGAACCACCAAATACATGTGTACCATTTAAGTCACCTGCGATATCAGAGATACCAGCACAAACTTTATCAGTACTTTTATCTACAGTTACAGTTACATTTCCATCAGCAGCACTGTTAATTTTAAACTCAACACATGCAGTACCATCTTTTGACTCATAGTTGATAACATCATTATTAGCTGCACCTTTTGTGTTGTCATCAACTTTAACATTTGTCATTTTACTAAATGCATCAAATTTACCTTTTGATGTATAGTAAGCACCAATATCAGCTACGATTGTTGCAACTTCACTTGCACCTTTAGAGATTTTAGCGTCATCACGAGTAGCCGCAAGTTTTGGAATAGCAACTGCTGCTAAAATACCTAAGATAACGATAACGAAGATCAATTCGATCATTGTAAAACCAGCTCTTTTCATAAGAACTCCTTTTATGTTGTAAAAATTTGGATTACACTAGTAACCTTAAGTGAGATTATGAGCCGATTTTGTTTAAAGTTTGCTGAATTTTTCACTTTTACTTCACATTTGTTTTTATGGAATGTATTTTGCTTTATTCACATCTATATGAAGATATCTAAGGAGTTTTTATGAGTTATGCAGTATCACGTTCAGCAGAGTTAGCATCTGCAGCACTTGATTATCGAGCAGCGAGACAAGATATGATAGCATCTAACATCGCAAACGCAGACACTCCAGGGTACCAACCTCGTGATATCCGTTTTGAAGAAGCTTTGGCCGCAAAAAAAGCTGAGATCTTTTACAAAGACAAAGGGCAACTCAAGATGGCTCAAACTGATGCAAAACATCTCTCACCAAAAAGTGAGTGCAGTTCAACTCAGCCAACACTCTATTTTAGAGATGGTCATATGGCAAGAAATGATGGCAACTCGGTAGATATAGATGTAGAAACAACAGAGATGAGTAAAAACTCAGTGATGTTCAATGCCATTGTGATGGCAAAGAAAAAAGATAGTGCAATCTTTAGAAGTGTTATCGAAGCTTCACAAAAACTCAACTAAGGGGTAAATGATGAGTAACTTTTTAAACAGTTTTGACATAAGTGGTTATGGACTCTCAGCACAACGTGTTAGGGTAAATACCATCTCAAGTAATATCGCAAATGCTCAAACTACCCGTACCGAAGAGGGTGGACCATACCGTCGCAAAGAGGTTGTATTTCGTGCAATTGATTTTAATGAAGAATACAACAAAGCACTTGGTGCTATGAGTAATGACAATGGTTTTGAAGATCCTCTTGATGAAGGCAAATTTGGTAGTAAGGTAAATCCTGCTATAATGAGTGTAGTTGTTGATAAAATATCACGAGATGATAGAGCACCAAAGATGAAGTATGAACCAAATCATCCAGATGCTGATGCTTCAGGTTATGTTGCATACCCAAATATTAATCCTGTGATAGAAATGGCCGATTTAGTTGAAGCAACAAGAAGCTACCAGGCAAATGTTGCTGCGTTTCAGAGTGCAAAAGATATGGCAAACTCATCTATTTCACTCTTGCAATAAAACTAGGAGAGAAGATTTATGACAAATATTAATGGTGTTTCATCCACCTCAACTGCTGATCTACTCAAACAAAAAAGCCAAGTAGCTAGTGGTGATGGGAGTGCATTTGCCCAAGAGCTTAAAAACGCTTTGGGAGAAGTAAATGAACTTCAAGAGACAAAAGAGGAAGCTTTGGCTGATCTAGCAACTGGACAGGTAAAAGATCTTCATCAAGCTGCACTTGCCATAGGCAAAGCAGAGACAAGTATGAAACTTATGCTTGAGATACGTAACAAAGCACTCAATGCATACAAAGAGTTAGGTAGAACACAATTATAAACAACTCCAAAAGTCAAAAGATTACTGCTCTTTATATCCTTATTACATTTGGATTTTTAGTATTTTTAAGTGTAATGTTGCTAAATGTCCTAAAACCGCGCCATACACCCTCTTTGTATGCAAAAGAAACTTCACGTGCTCGAAGAGGAGATATCATCTCTGCAGATGGTTTTCATCTAGCAACCACAAAAAAACTCTACAAAGCTGTTGTCAATACACGCTATATTGACCCTCAAAAAAAAGAACTTTTTATCGAACTCTTTAGCATCTACTCTGGTATTAAAACAGATGAGATCAGAAAAAAACTCGACAAACGCAAGGGTGTTGTTGTACTGAGTTATAATATCTCACAAATCCAGGCACAATACCTTAAAAAACTCGCTTATGAACTTCGCCGTTTTAAAGTTTTTATGGAACTAAAAAACCCAAAAACAGGCTACAAGTCTATCCATGGACTCAGTATCATTGAGAGTGGAGAGAGTAGAGAGTATCCATACAACAAAGTTTTAACCCCTATTATAGGCTACCCTCACAAGCTTGAAGATGATGGCTACACCTTTGTAAAAGGTGTCAAAGGGTTAGAAAAAAAGTTTGATTCTACACTTTTAGCTCGACAAAATGCCCTCATAAGGGGAAGAAGAGATGTAAACTCATATATCATCTTAGATAAAGAGAGTTTTACAAAAACAAAACTCAATGGGTATGATATAAAACTCACTATACCGATCTCTTTGCAGATAAAAATGGAAAAGATGTTAGATAGCATGAAAGTACAACTCGACGCCAAAGAGATAATGATCGCTATTATGGACTCTCACTCAGGTGATGTTTTAGCGATGGCATCTTCAAACAGATATCTGCCAAAACATATCAAACGCAGCGATTATCCCTCTCTCAATGCTGGAATGATCGAGTATAGTTTTGAGCCTGGTAGTGTTATCAAGCCTATTACATTTTCACTTCTACTTGAAAAAAAACTTGTAAACCCTTATGATCTTGTAAATGGTCACAATGGTCGTTTTAAAATTGGGAGAAAAGTTATCACAGATGAGCACCGTTTTGACTGGCTCTCTGCTGAAGATGTTATCGTTTATTCCTCAAATGTAGGTATAGCTCAGCTTGCACAAAAGCTCTCAGGATATGAATTTTATGAGGGGCTTGAGAGTTTTGGATTTTCTCACCTCTCCACACCCGATCTTATCTATGAGAAAAAAGGTTCTATACCATCACAAAGACGCTTGGAAAATGAGATCTATAAGGCAACATGTTCTTACGGTTATGGGATGGAAGCAAATCTGATGCAAATACTTCGTGCATACTCTGCGTTTAACAACCATGGTGCGATGGTGTACCCAAGGATAGTAACAAGTTTTCTTGATGAGTTCAAAAGGGAGATACCACGAGAGCAACTTGATGAAGTGCAAGTACTCAGCAGTGCCACAGCACAGCGAATGAAAAAGATCCTTATCAAAACTGTTATGAAAGGAACTGGGAAAAAAGCAATCACTCCAGGGCTAGAGATAGGAGGTAAAACAGGAACAGCTCATATCGTTGAGAAAGGAAAATATGTTCACAAATACAACACTGCATTTATGGGCTTTGCAAACGACAAAAAACACCACTACTCCATAGGTGTTCTTGTTATCCAACCAAAGGGGAGTCACTTTGCTTCACAAACTGCTGTTCCTGTTTTTAAAAAAGCTGTTGATATTATGGTTGAAGATGGTTACTTAGAGCCAGATGTTATCAAGTAACCTTGTCTCACCAATCAACACCTCTACCAACACAATACTTTGAGTCACCTCAACCTCTTTGATAACCTCAAAGTTACGATTGAGTATCTCAACATATCCTATCTCTAAGCCCTCTAAAATTTTAAGCATCTCCTCTTTTATCTTACTAACATCTAAGATACCTTGACTCACCATTTTTGAAGCCTCATAGAGTGAAGATGATATTTTTAGTGCTTCTGCTCTTTGCTCCTTTGTCAAATACACATTTCTACTTGAGAGTGCAAGTCCATCACTCTCACGTACAGTATCAACAGGAACTATCTCAACATCCATAAAAAGCTGTTTTACCATAAGAGTGATCAGGTTGAGTTGCTGTGCGTCTTTTTTACCAAAGTATGCTCTTGTTGGATTTACTATGTTTAAAAGTTTGTTTACAACTGTAAGCACTCCACTAAAATGCCCTGGTCTTGTCATACCCTCTAAAACATATCCTCGTATGTGTGGTGCTTGAAGACTCACTTCATCTACACTATATATCTCATCTGGAGTTGGAAAAAACACAACATCAACACCTGCGAGCTGACAGATCTTTTTATCTGCTTCATCTTTTCTAGGGTACTGGTCTAAATCTTCTCCAGCCAAAAACTGTGTAGGGTTGACAAAGATAGAAACAACAACAAAACTATTTTGCTCTTTTGCTTTTTTTATCAAAGAGAGATGTCCATCATGCAGTGCACCCATCGTAGGAACAAAACCGATAGAACCATCCACTCCCTTAAGATAATTTTTTAGTTCATCAACAGTAGAAATAATCTTCATTTTAAGCCTCTATTTAATATAATCGCATTATACAATATATGGAACAAATTTATGGATAATTACGAATATACAGAACTTTTAAAAAACATCACCATCAAAATGCAAAATATCGAAGATGTTGTTGAACCTGAAAAAATAAAAGCAAGACTCAGTGAGATTGAAGAGCTTGAAAATAATCCAGAGTTTTGGAATGATGCACCAAATGCAGCAAAGATCCAAAAAGAAAAAACACAACTACAAAGAAAACTTGAAAAATTTCAAGTTGCAAAAAGTGCTGTTGAGGATGCGGTAGAACTTTATGAGATGGCTAAAGAGGAGGAGGATGAAGAATCACTTCAAGCTCTTTTTGATGATGCACCTTCACTTGAAGAACAGATACGTTCTATGGAGATAGAAGTACTTCTTAGTGGTGAAAGTGATTCTGCAAATGCAATTCTTACCATCCATCCAGGTGCAGGTGGAACAGAGTCTCAAGACTGGGCTGCGATGTTGCTACGAATGTATAAACGTTGGGCTGAGAGACACGACTTTAAAGTAGAGATGCTAGATTATCAAAGTGGAGAAGAAGCTGGGATCAAAGATGCGACACTTCTTATAAAAGGGCTCAATGCTTATGGATATCTCAAAGTTGAAAATGGTATCCACCGTCTTGTTCGTATATCTCCTTTTGATTCCAATGCTAAACGCCATACATCTTTTAGCTCAGTAATGGTATCTCCTGAGATTGATGATGATATCGATATTGTTATCGAAGATAAAGATATACGTATAGATACATACCGTGCAAGTGGTGCTGGTGGACAACATGTTAACAAAACAGAATCTGCCATCCGTATCACCCACATAAAAACGGGGGTCGTTGTGCAGTGCCAAAATGACAGAAGTCAACACAAAAATAAAGCCACTGCTATGAAAATGCTAAAATCTCGTCTTTACGAACTTGAGCTTGAAGAGCAAAAAGCTGCTGAAGCAGGTATTGCAAAGAGCGAGATAGGTTGGGGACATCAAATACGCTCGTATGTGATGCAACCTTACCAGCAAGTAAAAGATACACGTAGCAATGAAGCGTACTCCAATGTCTCTGCTATCCTTGATGGTGATATCGATACAATGATAGAGGGTGTGCTTATATCTATGAATAGAGCCTAATCTGATGCAACTTCTAAAAGAGTTCTATCTTGAAGATAAATGTTCTTACCTTCAAGGTAAAAATCAACAAATGTTTTATCAACTTATCGATCAGTGTGATAAAGAACATTGCCAAGAGCTTATTGAAAGAGGTTTTAGGCGTTTTGGAAAAATGTTTTTTCGCCCTGTATGTCATGATTGTACAGAGTGTCAAACAGTGAAAATCGATGTAGAAAACTACCACTTTTCAAAATCAGCAAAACGGGTTCTCAAAAAAGGATCTGATATCCAAACTTACATACAAAAACCTACACTAACACAAGAACATCTCAATCTTTTTGATGCTTATCATCGTTATATGCATCAAAAAAAAGGGTGGGATTTTCAAGAAACATCAGCGATGCACTATTACCAATCTTTTGTAGATGGATCACAGGAGTTTGGATATGAGATCCTTTACTTCTTTGAAGAAAGACTTATCGGTGTAGATCTTGTAGATATACTGCAAAATGGTATATCTTCAATCTACTTTTATTATGATCCTGAATATAGTGCATATTCTCTTGGTAGACTCTCTCTTTATAACCAGATTATCTATGCTAAAGAGAGAAAAAAAAGATGGATATATCTTGGTTACTATGTTCAAGAGTGTCCATCACTCAGCTATAAGGCATCTTACCAACCTCTTTATACTCTTCAAGGAAGACCAGAGATAGATCAGCCCTATATCTATCTTTAGTTAAAAAGTTCTTTTTTTTGCTCTTGACGAATCTCAAGCTTCTTACGATTTACTTCTTCAAGAAGTTTTCTTTGTAGTGCTTCATGCTTGCGTTTATCATTTTCACGAATATAACGAATTCTTTCTGCTTCTAGCTCTTTTTTTGATTTTGATTGTTTTTTACTTTGCATCTGTTTTTCTCTTAATTTTGCATCTTGATCAAGAAAAGCTTGTATCACACCCTTTGGATCGACTTCATTTTGATGTGCAAAATAGTATTGCATGATCTTATCTTTGTTTCGCTTTGTATCTATAAGACCAGTATTAATGATTTTTTCAAAAGTTTTACTATCTTCATTATCAATAGAAAGCTTAAAATTGTTTTTTGCAAATTTTACAAAAAAATCATTCTTTTTAGAGAGCTTTCTAAGATGCTGAAGGTATTCTTTTTGATTGTATCTTTTATCTTTTTTTTCAACTGCAAAGCCATACTCTTTTATAAGTTTTACCATTGAAACATACTTTTCAACATCAAGCTTTATGATTTTAAACTTTTCGATATCTTTTAACTTTTCAATTTTTGGAGCATTGTTATAGATAGTATCACCCAATGCAGCATAAACTTGAGGGTTACTAGCAAAAAGATTAAGAGAAAAAAATAGTACAATATAAAAAAACAGTTTCATATTAAATCCTAATATTAAATATAAATTCTAAAAGATTATAGCAAAGTTTTGTGAGCAAAAAGGAAAGAAACTCTCCAAAAGGAGAGTTTTTAAAAGAAAGAAGGATTAACCGTTACGTTTTTTGATAATCTCTTCAGAAACATTTTTAGGAACTTCTTCATAGTGATCAAATTCCATAGCGTATGTTGCACGCCCTTGAGTAGCTGAACGAAGGTCAGTTGAATAACCAAACATCTCTGCAAGTGGAACAAATGCATCAACAATTTTGTTTCCAGCACGATCACCCATAGAGTTTACTTGACCACGACGACGGTTAAGGTCACCGATAACATCACCCATATTCTCTTCAGGTACTTCAACTTCAACTTTCATCATTGGCTCTAAGATTGAAGGGTTTGCTTTACGACAAGCCTCTTTAAATGCCATAGAACCAGCAAGTTTAAACGCCATCTCGTTTGAATCCACATCGTGGTAAGAACCATCGTAAAGTGTAACTTCAACATCTTCCATTGGATAACCTGCAAGAACACCGTTTTGCATAGCTTCCTCACAACCTTTTTCAACTGCTGGGATGTATTCTCTTGGAATTGCACCACCTTTGATCTCGTTGTTGAAGATAAATCCTGTATCTGGCTCACCTGGCTTAACTTTGATAAATACATGACCATATTGACCACGACCACCAGATTGTTTTGCATATTTGTACTCTTGATCAACTTCTACCTTGATAGACTCACGGTAAGATACTTGTGGAGCACCAACTTCTGCCTCAACTTTAAACTCACGTTTCATACGATCAACAAGGATCTCAAGGTGAAGCTCACCCATACCAGAGATAATAGTTTGACCAGTTTCCTCATCAGTATGAACTCTAAAAGAAGGATCTTCTGCAGCAAGTTTACCAAGTGCAATACCCATTTTTTCTTGGTCAGCTTTTGTTTTAGGCTCAACTGCAACAGAGATAACTGGCTCTGGAAAGTCCATACGCTCAAGTACAACTTTTTCTTCTGGATCACAAAGAGTATCACCAGTAGTAGTTGACTTAAGACCAACAACAGCACCGATCTCACCAGCATAGATCTCTTTTACCTCTTCACGTTTGATCGCATGCATCTTAACGATACGACCAACACGCTCTTTTTTGTCTTTTGTTGTATTGTGAACATACGAACCAGACTCTAAAGAACCACGGTAAACACGGATAAACGTAAGAACACCAACGAATGGGTCAGTCATGATTTTAAATGCGAGTGCAGCAAATGCACCATCATCAGTAGACTCAACAACAACTTCTTGTTCTTCGTCTTCCATCATTGTACCACGGATAGCCTCTGCTTCAACTGGTGAAGGAAGGTAATCAACAACAGCATCAAGTAGAGTTTGAACACCTTTGTTTTTAAATGCAGTACCTGGAGTCATAGGAACGATCGCCATACCTAAAGTAGCAGACTTGATCGCAGCTTTGATCTCTTCTTGAGTGATCTCTTCACCCTCAAGAAATTTCATAGCAAATTCATCATTACCATCTACCTCAGAAAGAGTCTCAAGCATTTTTTCTCTATACTCATCAGCTTTATCTTGAAGCTCTGGACGAATATCTTGCTCATGATAAGCAGAACCCATTGCAGCATCAGCATCCCAAACGATCTCTTTCATTTTTACAAGGTCAATAACACCTTCGAAGTTGTCTTCTGCACCAATTGGAAGTTGGAAAGGCATTGGGTTACCCTTAAGACGCTCACGAATTTGGTTTTCAACTTCGTAGAAATCTGCACCAGTTCTATCCATTTTGTTAACAAAAACAATTGAAGGTACTTTATAACGGTTACGTTGTCTCCAAACTGTTTCTGATTGTGGTTGAACCCCACCAACAGCACAGAACACTGAAACAGCACCATCAAGTACACGCATAGAACGCTCAACTTCAATAGTAAAGTCAACGTGGCCCGGAGTATCAATAATATTGATCTGTTTTCCTTGCCATTCACATGTTGTTGCAGCTGAAGTAATTGTAATACCACGCTCTTGCTCTTGCTCCATCCAGTCCATTGTTGCAGCACCATCGTGAACTTCACC
Organism: Sulfurimonas sp.; assembly: GCA_027063295.1. Lineage (GTDB taxonomy): Bacteria > Campylobacterota > Campylobacteria > Campylobacterales > Sulfurimonadaceae > Sulfurimonas. The sequence goes on along the minus strand of JAMORZ010000144.1, from coordinate 19,346 downwards.
GATTTTATGCTCAACACCTGTATAGAACAGGATTCTCTCTGTAGTTGTAGTTTTACCAGCATCAATGTGCGCAGCAATACCGATGTTTCTTACATCTTCTAATTTGTGACTTCTTGCCATTATGATTTCCTAATTACCATCTATAATGAGCAAATGCTTTATTAGCTTCTGCCATTTTATATGTATCTTCTTTTTTCTTAAATGCAGCACCCTTATCGCTTGCAGCATCCATAAACTCATTAGCCAATCTCTCAGCCATAGTTCTTTCGTTTCTTTTACGTGCAGCATCAATTAACCAACGAATAGCTAGTGATTGTTGACGTACTGGGCGTACTTCTACTGGAACTTGATAAGTAGCACCACCAACACGGCGAGATTTTACTTCAATAATTGGTTTAATATTCTCGATAGCTTCGTTAAATGTATCGATCCCTGATTTTTCACCACGTGAAGAGATGATATCAAGTGCAGAGTAGATAATCTTCTCAGCAATAGACTTTTTACCATCTAACATAACTTTATTAATAAACTTCGTCAATACCTTGCTTCCATAGATTGGATCTGGCATTACTGGACGAACGGGAGCTTTTCTTCTTCTCATTTGTTTTTTTCCTTCTTCAATTTGTTTTCAAATTTACTCAAAGCGTTAGCATAAAACCAACAACCCTGTAGCTAGCTTGAATATCTTAGTCTAAGACTATTTTTTAGGTTTTTTAGTTCCGTATTTAGAACGAGCAACCATACGGTTTGCAACACCAGCAGTATCGAGCGCACCACGAATAATATGGTACTTAACACCTGGTAAATCTTTTACCCTACCACCACGTACAAGTACGATAGAGTGTTCTTGAAGGTTGTGACCTTCACCACCGATATAAGAGATAACTTCAAAACCTGAAGTTAATCTAACTTTTGCAACTTTTCTTAAAGCCGAGTTTGGTTTTTTAGGTGTAGTTGTGTAAACACGTGTACAAACACCACGACGCTGTGGACAAGCATTTAAAGCAGCAGATTTTGATTTCTTTACTACTTTTTTACGCTCTTTACGAATCAATTGATTGATTGTAGGCATAGAATTCCTTTACTTAATTTTTCCAGTAGAATGTAATCCTCTAAATTTTTAGAGAATTATAGACACGCAATGATACAAAAATAGTATTTAAAGAAAGCTTATTTTAAGTGAATGTTAATACTTAAAGATATATTATGAAGATATTGTTTCAAATGGGGAAGAGAAAGGAGTTACTACTCCTCCTCTTTTTCAAACTCAATAGTTTGATCTTTGTAGATACCTGTACCAACAGGGATCGTACGACCGATAATAACATTCTCTTTAAGGTTGTTAAGATCATCAACTTTTGCTGAAACTGCTGCTTCAGTAAGTACTTTAGTTGTATCTTGGAACGATGCAGCTGAGATGATACTATCAGCACTAACCGCAGCACGAGTGATACCAACAAGGAATGGCTCAGCGATCGCTGGACGACCACCAAGACGGATGATTTTTGCATTCTCTTGAGCAAATTTATTTTTAGAGATAAGATCTCCCTCGATAAATTTCGTATCTCCAGATTTTACAATTTTTACTTGACGTAACATCTGAGTAAAGATCACCTCAATATGTTTATCTGCGATATTAACCCCTTGAGAACGATAAACTTGTTGTACTTCACTTACAAGGTAGTTATAAAGTGCTTTTACACCCATAATACGAAGAAGCTCATGCGATGATAAGATACCAGTTGTAAGTCTTTCACCAGCATGCACAAAGTCACCAGGTGCAACAACAGGTTCATGAGATTTATCAACAAAGTACTCTTTTACAATACCATTCTCAGAGTTACTTACAACAATACGAACTTTACCACGAAGTGGTTTTCCAAAGCTTACTGTACCATCAATCTCAGAGATAAGTGCAGTTGCTTTTGGACGACGACCCTCAAAAAGTTCACTTACACGTGGAAGACCCCCTGTAATATCGCTTGACTTTTGAAGTGCTTTTGGAGTTTTTGCAATGATATCTGCAATCTTCACAGTTGCACCATCTTCTACAAAAACAGAAGACTTTGGCTCAATCGCATAACGCAACAGCTCACCATCTTCTGTAGCTAAAACGATAGCAGGTTTATACTCAGATGAGATATGATCATTGATCATAAGACGAGTCTTACCTGTTAACTCATCGAGTTGCTCAGATGCAGTTGTTCCTACAATGATATCTTCATATTTTACAACACCATTAGCTTCAGAGATAATAGGGTTAGAGTATGGATCCCACTCAGCGATCACAACAGACTCATCAGAAGATGGTTTTGCGATCACAGAACTTGCTTCTACACTCTCATCATCATCTGTAACGATCACACTACCACGAGCAATATAGTGACGAACAGCTTCACGATTGTTGTTATCAACAACAGTTGCAAAAAGACCCTTCTCTTCTACTTCATATCCGGCCTTAAGCCCTTCAAATCTCTCTAAATAGTCACCTTTAAGAAGGAAGTATTTTACAGTACCTTCCTCTTTTGCAAGGATTTTTTGAGTAACAGGAGCACCATTATCAACAAGTAACTCAGAAGCATAAGGGATACGACTTGGTACATTCCATCCATCTTTAATAGTCTCAACGATAGAATCTTCCGCTTCAACTGCAGAACCATTTTCATGTGGGAAATAGTATTTACCCTCAATTTGTCCACTTACACCCGCAAGTTCATTTGGTTTGGCAATCTCATTTTTACGAAGTGAATAACGTAATGTTTCATCTTTACCAACAAGAGAAACAATCACTTCATCGTGGATCGTTTGGATCTCTACCTTACCAGCAAATGGAGCTTTGATTTTAGGTTCAACTAAAAGTACAGCTGCATTACGACGGTTTGCAACGATATTTTTACCCTCTTTTGAAAAGTAAGTTTTAAGGTTATAATAACGGATGAAACCTTCTTTTTCTGCAATAACTTGACGCTCTTGTGCAGTAGAAGATGCAGTTCCCCCAACGTGGAATGTTCTAAGTGTAAGCTGAGTACCAGGCTCACCAATTGATTGAGCAGCAACAATACCAACAGCCTCACCAGGACGAACTATATATCCAGTCGCAAGGTTTACACCATAACAAAGTGCACAGATACCATCTTCACTTTTACATGTTGTTGGTGTTCTGATGTGAGCTGATTTGATACCAGCCTCAGCAATCACTTTTGCACTCACTTCATCAAGGAGAGTCCCCTCTGCATAAAGGATCTCATTTGAGATAGGATCGATCACATCTTCTGCAAGTACACGACCATTAAGTCTATCTTCTAAAGACTCAATTAATGTATTTTGATCAGAGATATCTGAGATCTCAATACCTTCGTGAGTATGACAATCATGCTCAACAATCTTCACATTTTGTGCAACATCAACAAGCTTACGAGTTAAGTAACCCGCATTCGCTGTTTTAAGTGCAGTATCGGCAAGACCTTTACGAGCACCGTGAGTTGAAATAAAGTACTCAATAACGTTTAGACCCTCTTTAAAGTTTGAGATAATTGGTGTTTCAATAATATCTCCTGAAGGCTTAGCCATAAGACCACGCATACCAGCAAGCTGACGAATCTGTGCTGCAGAACCACGAGCTCCAGAGTCTGCCATCATGTGAATAGAGTTGAAACCATCTTTATCAGTTTCAACAAGTGTCATCATCTCAGCTGCAAGTGTGTTGTTTGTATCTGTCCAAACATCGATGATTTTATTATAACGCTCTTGTTCAGTTAAAAGACCAGCTTCAAACTGTTTTTGGATCTCAATAACACGAGCTTTAGAATCAGCGATCTTACCAGCTTTCATATCTGGAACACGGATATCATCAGCAGAGATAGATACACCAGCTTCAGTTGCATGTTTGAAACCTAAATTTTTAAGGTTGTCAAGGAATGTTGCAGTGATACCGATACCACCATGTTTTTGAACATAATCAACAACTTCATTGATCGCTTTTTTCTTCATAACTCTGTTCCAAAGTTCAACTGGAACAAAATCAGGTAAAATAGCTTTAAGAAGTAAACGACCAGCTGTCGTATGGATAATACGTCCATCAACACGAGTTCTTACTTTTGCATGAAGATCAAGTGCATCATGCTCAAGAGCAATACGGATCTCATCAACATTTGCAAAAAGTTTATTACTCCCTTTTACGCCATTTTTCTCAAGAGTAATATAATAGATACCAAGTACCATATCTTGTGATGGTGTAGCGATCGCTTTACCACTTGCTGGAAGCAAGATATTCATAGATGCAAGCATAAGTACTTTTGCCTCTGCAATCGCTGCAGAAGATAAAGGTACGTGAACAGCCATCTGATCCCCATCGAAGTCGGCATTGAATGCAGCACAAACAAGCGGGTGAAGCTGAATAGCTTTTCCTTCAATAAGCTTTGGATGGAATGCTTGAATAGAGAGTTTGTGAAGTGTTGGTGCACGGTTAAGCATTACAGGATAACCATCAACAATCTCAGCAAGACATTCCCAAACTTCGTTTGTTTTTTCCTCAATCATTTTCTTCGCAGCTTTTACAGTTGTTGCATACCCTTTATCTTCAAGTTTAGCAATCAAATGTGGCTTAAATAGCTCAAGAGCCATTTTCTTAGGTAATCCACACTCATCCATACGTAAAGATGGTCCAACAACAATTACTGAACGACCAGAGAAATCAACACGTTTACCAAGTAAGTTTTGACGAAAACGTCCTTGTTTCCCTTTAATGATCTCTGAAAGAGATTTAAGTGGACGCTTATTAGCTCCCTTAACTGCATTTGCACGACGACCATTGTCAAAAAGTGCATCAACAGACTCTTGAAGCATACGCTTCTCATTTCTTACAATAATCTCTGGTGCTTCAAGTTCAACTAAACGTTTAAGACGTTGGTTACGGTTAATAACACGACGATAAAGGTCATTTACATCAGAAACTGCAAACTTACCACCATCAAGGCTTACAAGTGGACGAAGATCTGGTGGAAGAACAGGAAGCACTGTTAACATCATCCAAGCAGGGTTATTACCGCTATTTAAGAACGATTCAATAACTTTTAAACGCTTTCCAATTGTCTTACGTTTTGCTTCAGATTTTGTTTCACCAATCGCTTCTTTAAGTTGAGTAAAAAGATCAACTAAATCGATAGAGTCTAAAAGGTCACGAACAACTTCACCACCCATACGAGCTTTAAATCCAAGCTCACCAAAGCGCTGTACTAGTGTTCTGTATTGCTCTTCATTAAGTACATCATATTTTAAAACAGGTGTTTTTGCTTCAGCATCATAATATGCCTCACCACCCTCTTCTACGATATATGCCTCATAGTAAAGCACACGTTCAAGATCTTTCATCTTGATACCAAGAAGTGTACCGATACGTGATGGTAATGAAGATACATACCAAATATGTGCTACAGGAGTTACAAGTTCAATGTGTCCCATACGGTTACGACGAACTTTTGTAGATGTTACTTCAACACCACATTTCTCACATACAACACCTTTATAACGCATCTTTTTGTATTTACCACAAAGACACTCATAGTCTCTTACTGGTCCAAAGATTTTTGCACAGAAAAGTCCGTCACGCTCAGGCTTGAGTGTACGGTAGTTGATAGTTTCAGGCTTTTTTACCTCACCATGACTCCATGACATAACCTTCTCAGGTGATGCCAAACGGAATTGGAGTTGTTTTATATCTGTTGGTCTGCTATCTTCAGTTACTTCTACTGGTACTAATTTACTCATCGTCTTCCACCTCGTCCATAATCTCTACATCAAGAGCAAGTGATTGTAGCTCTTTTGTTAGTACAAACAGTGTTTCAGGGATACCTGAAGCTGGTACTAACTCACCTTTTGTAAGTGCTTTATATGCACGTACACGACCATCAACATCATCTGACTTGATAGTTAACATCTCTTTTAGAACTGCTGATGCACCGTATGCTTCAAGAGCCCAAACTTCCATCTCACCAAATCTTTGACCACCAAAGAGTGCTTTACCACCAACTGGTTGCTGAGTAACAAGTGAGTATGGTCCAGTTGAACGAGCATGGATTTTTTCATCAACAAGGTGATGAAGTTTAAGGATATACATATACCCAACGTTTACACGCTCTTTAATCTTCTCACCTGTTTTACCGTTGTAAAGTACAACTTTACCATCATCATCCATTTTTGCTAGTTCATAAAGTTTAGCAAATTCAACTGCATTTACACCTTCAAAGATAGGAGTTGCAAAACGCACCCCACCTTTAGCCCAGTCACGTGCATGTTTTAAGAACTCTTCATCACTCATAGCCCCGATCACTTCTGCTGCATTCATAAGACCAGCAACATCAGCGATAGAGATCATTTTTTCTCTAAGGTTCTTAATAAAGTCTGCTTGTTTCTCATCAAACTCTTTTTGGATTTGATTTCCAAGTTCACGACCTGCAAAACCAAGGTGCATCTCTAAAATCTGACCAATATTCATACGTGAAGGTACACCTAGTGGATTAAGACATACATCAACACTACGTCCATCTTCCATATATGGCATATCAACTTCTGGTACAATGGTTGAAACGATACCTTTATTTCCGTGACGACCTGCCATTTTATCACCAACTTTTAACTTACGTTTTGTAGCGATATAAACTTTTACATATTTAACAACACCATTTGGAAGGATGTCATCTTTTTCTAAAATGTTAAGTTTCTCTTCATGCTCATCTCTAAAGACACGCTTCTCTTTTTGGAAATAGTTTTTCGTTTTGTTATACTCAGCTTGAATCTCTTCGCTAAAAGATTTTACAATTGCATTCATAGCAAAACGGTTTACACCCTCAAGATCTGCGCCATCAAGCATCTCGCCTGCTTTGTACTCTCTCTCACCAACTTTAATATCAGCTAAAAGAGGCTCACGAGTAAGAAGTTTAGTAACACGAAGCATCTCCTCTTTATCTATCATGATAAGACGATCATAGTGTTCACGCTCTAAGTAATCTCTCTCTTCTTTTTCAAGTTCTAGTGCACGTGGATCTTTGTCATAACCTTTTTTTGTAAAGATTTTGATATCTACTACAACACCTTCCATAGATGGTGGACAGTAAAGTGACTTGTTAACAACATGTCCAGCTTTTTCACCAAAGATAGCACGTAAAAGTCTCTCTTCAGGAGTTGGTTTTACTTCACCTTTAGGGCTTACTTTACCAACTAAAATCATACCACCTTTTACAGTTGTACCGATTTTTACGATACCACTCTCATCAAGGTGAGCAAGCTCATCATCACGAACATTAGGGATATCACGAGTGATCTCCTCAACACCGTGTTTTAACTCACGTGCCTCTACCTCTTTTTCATAGATATGTACAGATGTAAATGCATCTTGACGGATTAAGCGCTCAGAGATAACAATCGCATCTTCAAAGTTATAACCATTCCAAGGCATAAACGCAACCATCGCATTTACACCAAGAGCAAGCTCACCTTGATCCATATTTGGACCATCAGCAATAATTTGCCCTTTCTCTACAATCTCACCAACTTGTACAATTGGTTTTTGAGTAAAGCTTGTGTTTTGGTTGGTACGAAGATTTTTTTGTAATGGATAGTAATCGATGTAGATCTCTCCACCCTCTTCACCCATCACATAGATGTGTTTACCATCAACTTTCTCTATCTTACCACCACGTTTTGCTTTTACACATTCCCAACTGTCACGTGCAACAAGTTTTTCAACACCTGTTCCAACCATAGGTGCATTTACACGTAAAAGTGGTACAGCTTGACGCTGCATATTTGAACCCATAAGTGCACGGTTGGCATCATCGTGCTCAAGAAAAGGAATAAGTGATGCTGCAACACCTACAACCATGTGAGATGAAAGGTCTGCATATTGACACTCTTCAGGTTTACGAAGTAAAATCTCACCATCTTGACGAACAGAGATAAGATCCTCTACGAATTGCCCATCTTCATCAAGTTTATTTGAAGCAGCAGCGATCATTACACCCTCTTCTTGAGTTGCTGTAAGATATACTACTTCATTTGTAACTTTTCCATCTTTCATCACCTTATATGGTGCTTCGATGAAACCATGCTCATTTACTTTAGAGTATGTTGCCAAAGTATTGATAAGACCAATATTTTGACCCTCTGGAGTCTCAATAGGACAGATACGACCATAATGAGTCGGGTGAACGTCACGCACTTCAAAACCAGCACGCTCTTTAACAAGACCACCCTCACCAAGTGCACTTAAACGACGCTTATGTGTAACTTCTGAAAGTGGATTTGTTTGATCCATAAACTGAGAAAGTTGTCCCCCAGAGAAAAACTCCATAATAGTAGAAGTGATCATCTTAGAATTAATAAGATCGTGTGGCATAAGCTCATTCATTGGACCACTCATTGTAGAGAGTTTGTCACGAATCGCTTTTTGCATCTTCACAAGACCATTATGCAGTTCATTTCCTAGAAGCTCACCGATAGCACGAATACGACGGTTACCAAGGTGATCTCTATCATCGATATGACCTTGACCATTTTTAACTTTGATTACATATTTTACAGACTCGATAATATCTTCATGAGTAAGAACAGTTACATACTCAGGGATAGAAAGACCAAGTTTGTGATTCATCTTCATACGACCAACACGAGTAAGATCATATCTTTCAGGATCAAAGAAGAGCTGATTTACGAATGCACGAGCAGCCTCTTTAGTTACTGGCTCACCTGGACGCATAACTTTATAAATACGAATCGCAGATAAATCATTTTCATCTTCAATCTCTTCAGTTTGCTTCAATAACTTAAGTGAATCTGCATCAGCATTAAATGCATTAATAATAGAACCATCAACACCCTCTGCTAAATCGTTTGCAATTTTGAACGATTCAACACCAATCTCCATCATCTTTTTAAGTTTTGTCTCATCAATATGAGTCATCGTATCAAAAAGAACTTCACCTGTTTCAGGATCAATAATTGGCTCAGCTAAATATCTATCAAGTAAAATCTCAAGTGGATATTCTACTTCAGTTAAACCTTCATCAATAAGTTTTTGTGCTTTTTTTGCTGAGAGTCTTTTACCTGCAGCAACTAATGTTTTACCATCAACATCTACTAAATCATAAGTAAGGCGTGAAGCATAATCACTTGGGTTAAAAGGCATAGCAAACTTGTTATCTCTAAATGAGATAGTTTGAATAGGGTAAAAAAGTTTTAAAATATCTTGTTTTGAATAACCTAACGCACGGAACATAATCGTTACAGGAACTTTACGGCGTTTGTTGATTCTCATATATAAAATATCTTTAGGATCATACTCGAAGTACAACCATGAACCACGATCTGGAATAATTTGACCCGTATAGATCAATTTATTTCCTGCTGTAGTTGATTCTTCTTCTTTGAAAATTACACCAGGGGAGCGGTGAAGTTGATTTACAACAACACGTTCAACACCATTAATGATGAATGATGTTCTATCTGTCATAAGTGGAATATCACGAACAAATATTGATTGTTCTTTGATATCTTTTACACCAAGTTTCTCTTTAGTGTTTTCATCTCTGTCCCATAAAACAAGACGAGTTTTCATTCTAAGGCTTACCGCATAAGTAAGTCCTCTCTCCATACACTCACGAACCGTATATTTTGGGTTCGCTACTTCAGATCCAATATACTCAACAGTAAGTCTGTTTTGAGCATCATGAATAGGAAATACTGATTGAAATACATTCTCAATACCACTTGCACTTCTATCTTTTGCATCAAGCATTAAAAATTTGTCATAAGAAGATTGTTGAAGTTGTAAGAGATTTGGTACTTCAATTTCTTGAGGAGTTTTAGAGAAGTCTACACGAAGACGATTTCCGGAATATAAAGTGTTTAACATAGGCTACCTCGATGAGTTGTTAGTTATCAATTCTAGTCGTCACCAGAATGATTTTGAGCTTGAAAGCAAGCTCGTTTATTTACAGTGCTTATAAACGACATAAGGGCACTTTAGCAAAGAGAGAAGTTTCTCTTTGCTAAAGCGCCCAAAATTGAGGGGTTAAACCCCTCATAAAAGTGTTAAATAATTATTTAACTTCTACTGTTGCACCAGCTTCTTCTAGAGCAGCTTTAGCTTCTTCAGCAGTTTCTTTATCTACACCCTCTTTGATTGTAGATGGTAGTGCTTCACATGCTTCTTTTGCTTCTTTAAGTCCAAGACCAGTAAGAGCACGAACAGCTTTAATAACACCAATTTTCTTAGCACCAGCATCAGTAAGTACTACATCAAACTCTGTTTTTTCAGCAGCAGCACCAGCAGCATCACCACCAGCAACACCAGCAACAGCTACAGGTTGTGCAGATACACCAAATTTTTCTTCGAACTCTTTTACTAATTCAGAAAGTTCTAATACAGAAAGTCCTGAAATAAATTCTAATACGTCTTCTTTAGTTACAGCCATATTTTTCTCCTATGAGTATTTTTATTTTGTTTAATGTGATAATTCACATCAAAGAAAGCTTATTAAGCTTCCTCTTCTTCTTTCTTCTTACGAAGTGCATCGATTCCAATTGCAAGGTTTGTAACTGGAGCCATCCAAGTTGCAGCAAGCATACCAAGAAGCTCATCACGACCTGGAAGTTTAGCAAATGCTTCGATTTTAGCTATGTCAGCAGGTTCTTTATCTAAGTAACCAGCTTTGATAACAAATTGTTCATTTGTTTTTGCAAAATCAGCAGCAATCTTAGCAGCAGCGATAACATCATCAGACCAAACAAAAATGTTTGTATCTTTGATCTCAACACCACTCATTCCTGCATTGTTTAATGCGATTGTTGCCAAAGTATTTTTAACAACCTGAACACTTGTGTCTTTTGCGCGTGCAGCTTTACGTAACTCTTCAAGTTTACTTACAGTAAGCCCTTTATAGTCACAAATAACAACTGCAGTTGTATTTTCAAATGCAGCAGTTAAGTTAGCTATCACTTCAGCTTTTTTAGACTTAAGCATAAATTCTCCTTTCTAGACATAACTTCAAGAGGGGCGGGAAAGGCCAATTAAGCTCACTACCAACATGGTAGATACCCCCATCTATCTTTAGTCCAAGTAATTCAGATTTCCAAAAACGAAAATCTTTAGTTAAAGATACACTTATCTCAAACTAAAGACTTTCAAACGCCAAAGGCGTCTGAAACTACTTGATATCTGCTAAAGCAATAACATCAAGTTTTACAGCAGGACTCATAGTAAGAGAAAGTGCTGCATTTTTAATATAACGACCTTTTGCAGATGCTGGTTTTTGCTTGTTAATCGCTGCTACAAACGCAGAAATGTTTTCAGCAATTTTATCTGCATCAAAACTAGCTTTACCGATACCAGCATGGATATTACCTTTTTTGTCAACACGGAAAGTAACTTGACCACCCTTTACATTGTTAACAGCAGTTGCAACATCTGGAGTTACTGTACCAGTTTTAGGGTTTGGCATAAGACCTTTTGGCCCTAAAATACGACCGATTTGTCCAACAAGACCCATACAGTCAGGTGCAGCAACAACTACATCAAAGTTGAAGATTCCCTCTTTGATTTGTGCAACTAAATCATCAGTTCCAACAATATCTGCACCAGCAGCCTTAGCCTCATCAGCTTTAGCACCTTTAGCAAATACTGCAACACGAACAGTTTTACCTGTACCGTGTGGAAGAACGATTGCACCACGTACCATTTGATCAGCATGACGTGGATCAACATTTAAATTCATAGCAATTTCAACAGTTTCATCAAATTTTGCACTTTTTAAATCTTTTACAGTTGCAGAAGCTTCCTCAACTGTATATGATTTAGTAGCATCAATTTTTTCAACTAATTGTTTATATCTTTTACTCATTTGTCAAATTCTCCATATTAATTCTGCCACACAATTTTATATCACTGTGGTCGATGATAGTTTTGTCTTAGTCTACGATCTCGATACCGATTGAACGAGCAGAACCAGCTAAAGTATTAGCAGCCATCTCTTTATCATCAGTGTTTAAATCTTCGATTTTTTGCTCAACTACTTCCATAAGTTGTGCACGAGTAAGTTTTCCAACTTTGTTTTTAAGTGGATTGTCTGTACCCTTTTTAAGTCCAGCAGCTTTCATAAGAAGCTCAGATGCAGGTGGTTGTTTTGTAACGAAAGAAAAACTTCTATCATTGTAAACAGTAATAACTACAGGAACTTTAAATCCCATCTTATCTTTTGTTTTTTCGTTGAATGCTTTACAGAATTCCATAATGTTAACACCACGTTGTCCGAGTGCAGGTCCAACTGGTGGAGCAGGGTTTGCTTTACCAGCTTCAATTTGTAGCTTGATATAATCCATGACTTTTTTTGCCATTTTTTGTCCTTTTTATGAATTTAAATTTAGATGATTTTTTCAACTTGCGTATACGATATGTCTACCGGTGTCGCACGTCCAAAAATCGAAACATTAAGTTTAAGAGTACCATGTTCAAGGTCATACTCATCCACAGTTGCAGTAAAGTTTGCAAATGGTCCATCAATAATACGAACAGTCTCACCATTGTCAAAAAATACTTTTGGTTTTGGTGCAGCACGATTATTCACACGATCTAAGATAACATTAATATCATGCTCACTTAGAGGTGTTGGAATATTAGACTCACCAATAAATCCAGATACTTTAGGAATTGACTGAATCATATGCTGAATCTCAGTATTGAGATCAATTTTTGCAAATACATATCCAGAATAAAGTGAACGCTCACTTACTTTTTTCTTTCCATCTTTTACTTCAATAACATCCTCTGTTGGGACAATAACCTCTTGAATCTGCTCTTGAAGACCATATTCTTCTATCATGTTAAAGATTGCATCTCTAACTGCCCTGTCACTTCCATAGGTCTGAATAGAGTACCATTGATGTGCCATTATAACTCCTTAACCTAAGATTGCTGACATAATTGATGACATAATCAAATCAACTAATGCTAAAAAAGCAGCAATTGCAGAAACAACTACAATTACTGCTATATATGCTTGCTTTACCTGACCTGATGTAGGAAAGATAACCTTACTTAGTTCTACTTTTGCATTATGAATATGTTTGTTTAAACTCATTTTATACTTTCCCAAAAAATATTGTCATTTATTATAAGTAAAACTCGTAAGTTACACTAATAAAAAATGGTGGCAGGCGTAGAGAGACTCGAACTCCCAACACCCGGATTTGGAATCCGGTGCTCTACCATTGGAGCTATACGCCTATAAGTGAGCCGAAGCTCAAGAGAGAAACTGAAATTACAGTTTCATCTCTTTGTGTACTGTATGTTCTTTACAGAATTTACAATACTTTCTTACTGAAAATTTTTCAGTATGAGTTTTTTTGTTTTTAGTTGTGTGATAGTTACGTCTTGTACACTTCTCACAACCTAAGTGAATTGCTTCTCTCATTTTAGTACCTTTGTAAAGGATTTTGCATATTAGCCGAAGCTAATTATGCAAGAATCTCAGCAACAACACCAGCACCAACAGTTCTACCACCTTCACGGATAGCGAACTTAGTACCTTGCTCCATTGCAATTGGGTGGATTAACTCAGCAGTAATACTTACATTATCACCTGGCATAACCATCTCAGTACCTTCTGGTAAAGTGATCGCACCAGTTACGTCTGTAGTACGTACATAGAATTGTGGACGGTAACCATTAAAGAATGGAGTATGACGACCACCCTCATCTTTGCTAAGTACATAGATCTCAGCTGTAAACTTAGTATGTGGAGTGATTGAACCTGGCTTACAAAGAACTTGACCACGCTCAACTTCATTTTTAGCAATACCACGGATAAGGATACCACAGTTATCACCTGCTTCACCTTGTTCCATCTCTTTACGGAACATTTCAACACCAGTTACAGTAGTTTTTTGAGTGTCTTTGATACCAACGATCTCAACTTCCTCACCAACTTTGATCACACCACGCTCGATACGACCAGTAACAACTGTACCACGACCAGAGATAGAGAATACATCTTCAACTGGCATTAAGAAATCTTTATCAGTTTCACGTGCTGGCTCAGGGATGTAAGCATCTACTTCAGCCATAAGTTTTTTAATTTTTTCTGACCACTCACCAAGTGTACCAGTTTTTGCTTCTTCAAGAGCTTTAAGAGCAGAACCAGCTACGATTGGAGTATCGTCACCTGGGAAATCATAAGCATCTAGAAGTTCACGAATTTCCATCTCTACTAGTTCAAGAAGTTCTTCATCATCAACCATATCTTCTTTGTTCATGAAAACAACGATGTATGGTACACCAACTTGTTTAGAAAGAAGGATGTGCTCACGAGTTTGTGGCATTGGACCATCAGCTGCAGATACAACTAAGATAGCACCATCCATTTGTGCAGCACCAGTAATCATGTTTTTAACATAATCCGCGTGACCTGGACAGTCAACGTGTGCATAGTGACGTGAATCTGTTTCATACTCAACGTGTGAAGTAGCGATAGTAATACCACGCTCTCTTTCTTCTGGTGCATTATCGATTTGATCATAATCCATAAGTGCTGCATCATTAGTTACTGCAAGTACTGCTGTAATAGCAGCTGTTAGTGTTGTTTTACCGTGGTCAACGTGACCGATTGTACCGATGTTAACATGCGGTTTATTACGTTCAAACTTTTCTTTTGCCATAGAGCTCACGAGCGGATTTGAACCGCCGACCTCTTCCTTACCAAGGAAGTGCTCTACCCCTGAGCCACGAGAGCAACAGTCTTTTAAATCATAAGATCTCAAGCAATAATTGAATAATTCTTATACAGTACTAGATTTGATTATTAGATGAAAAGCTATATAGATAATATATATTATGAAGTAATTTTGCATTATACTTCAGCTTCCAGAATTTTGATAACTTTAGTGGAGCGGGTGAAGGGATTCGAACCCTCGACAGCCTGCTTGGAAGGCAGGAACTCTAGCCACTGAGTTACACCCGCATATGATATCAAAAAGTGGTGGTGGGAAGAGGAGTCGAACCTCTGAACCCATAGGGAGCAGATTTACAGTCTGCCGTCGTTGGCCACTTGACTATCCCACCATCTTAATCTGGTCTAACACTGTTTCTAATATTTATCAATGGTGCCGACACGAGGATTTGAACCCCGGGCCTGCTGATTACAAATCAGCTGCTCTAGCCAACTGAGCTATGTCGGCAACGGTTATTGATGGCGAAATTATAGACAAAAAAGTTTTTAATGTCAAGGGTTTTTGTTAAAAATGTAAAATTTCTCCATCTTTTACTATCTTAGCCCCTATTTTACCGCTTTTTTCATTGACTTCTGAAATAACTTTATTTTCATATATTGGCTTAATATGGTTAATATAAAGTGCAATATCCTCTCTTGGCATATTCTCTAATCCACTAAAGAGAGTTTTTGGTGTTAAATGTTTTGTTGTTTTTGCCAAATCTTCCAATGATGATGGAAATGAACATTCTAGAACCATTGCAGAGATATTTTGATTTTTTTCCAACATCTCCAATGTAGATGTTAAAGAGAATGTATCTGCACTAATAAGTAATGCTTTATCATCTTGAGTATATATATAACCACAGCTCTCGACAGTATGATCTGTGCTGTATGCTAAAATGTACTCATCTTTACCTATTTGATAAGATTTTTCCAGATCGATAATTGTATATTCTACAGCAACAACATCACTATCATACAAATATATTTTTGAAAAATCTGGCCATATAATATCATTGAGGTAATGTTCTTGCAATGCTTTAATTGTTGATTCTAATCCCATTATATGTAAAGTGTGTTTACGAAGTGAGAAATAGTTATCTAAAATATATGCTATATCTGATATATGATCCAAATGAGCATGTGTAAGCCAGACATGGGTTATTTGTACAGACTTTTCCTCTAAAGCACTTAATAAGTTGCCAGCATCTATCACATGGTTGTCATTAAGTAAAAAAGATGTTGTTCCATAATTTTTAGCTTTTGTTCCGTATGCTCCCAAAACTTTTACAGATCTTTTTGCCTCTTTGACTTCTTTTGGTTCATAGTGATCTTTAAATTTTTCTCTAATTGAATAAAACTCATTAAGATTTTCAAAAAACAGCTCAACTAACTTAGGATCAAAATGTTTCCCTTTTTCTTGATGAAAAAGTTTTAAAATTTTTTCATCCTTCCAAGCTTTTTTGTAAACTCTATCACTACCCAACGCATCAAATACATCTGCGATTGCAGTAATACGACCATATATATGAATGTTTTCACCCGACAAACCACGAGGATAGCCTGTTCCATCCCATTTTTCATGATGTTCATAAGCCACAATAGCAGCCGCTTTTAAAAGATCTCTTTGAGAGTTCTTGATCATATTGTACCCAAGCTCTGCATGGGTATTCATAATCTTTCTTTCATCATCATTAAATCTTCCTGGCTTATTTAAAATCGAATCAGGAATAGCAATTTTTCCTATATCATGCATAGGGGAAGCTTGCTTTAAAAGCTCTGCTTCATCTTCACAAAGTCCATATGCCAATGCGAGTACTTTTGAGTATTCTGCTACACGTTTTACATGATAACCTGTTTCTTGAGAACGACTCTCTCCAATAGCACCCATTGTAAATACTACCTCTCTTTGGGTCTCTTCTATCTCAGTAGCCAACTGTTTTGTTATAAGTGTTTCTGTAGCATAAGTTGCAGCCAATAGAAGATGATCTAAATCTTTTTGTGAGTATCTCTGATCTGTTCTCATGTTGTTCATCACTTGAAATGCACCTATCACTTCACCAACATGATCATACATCGGAATCACTAGCATACTTTTTGTTTTGTACCCTGTAACCCTATCGACCTCTTGATTAAAACGGGGATCACGATAAACATCATCAACCAAAAGCTGCTTTTTATGCTTCATTGCATATCCAACCAATCCAGAATCTATAGGTAACTCTATATGATCTATCCCATGAGCAACTTTTGTCCATATTGTTTCTCGATTAGCATGAACAACCCACACTGTAGCACGATGAGAATATGTCAATGCCCTACCAAGATCAGCTAGCTTAATCAAAATCTCATCAAAATCCTGGAGTGTTGAAAGATCTGTTAGATACTTAAATACTAATCCCAAAACCTCCTCTGAATCTAAAAAGTTAAAATCTTTCATCTATTTCCCTTCCATTATATGCACACCCCATTTTTTACCTTCTGTAATCTTTTTTACAAAATATTTAGATAAACTATCATCATACTTTTGTACAATATTTTCAAAAAGAATCTTCGCTTGTGTAAGATCGTGATCTTTATAGGTATTAAGAGCTTTTTCATACTCCTCTTTTAATTGTTGTGCTTTTTTCGTTTGAGGAAGAAGATGAAAAATCACTACAACATCTTCTTTACCTTTTACTTGTACTGGTTCTACTTCTCTGTATACAAATGATTTATCTTCTAAGTGCTTTACTGTAAATTCTGTAATCAATATATCTACGCTGATCTCCCCATGCTCTTGATTATAAATCTTTGTTAGTCCCTCAACACGTGATGCAAGATTCACACCATCACCTACAACAGTATAGTTAAAACGGCTATTTGACCCCATATTGCCAACAATAACCTCAGCGGTATTGATCCCAATTGCTATCTTTAAAGAAGGTTTACCCTCGCTAGTGAGTTCATGATTGAGAATTTCAAGTTTTTTGAGCATCTCAACAGCACTCAAACAAGCAGCAGAAGCATGATCTTTCACATCAACAGGTGCATTAAAAAAAGCCATAACAGCATCACCAATATATTTGTCAAGCATCCCCTTATTTTGTAATACTACCTCTGTCATTGGTGTAAAGTAACGATTTAACAAAACAATGAGCTCTTCTGGTTCCATACTCTCCGACATTGATGTAAAATCACGAATATCACTAAAAAGTATGCTTAACTCTTTTTTCTCTCCACCTAAAGCAAGTGCTTGGGGATTTTTTACAAGCTGGTCTAAAAGATCACCTGATAGATAAGAAGAAAATGCACCCGTTAAAAACTTTTCACTTTTTTCTTTTTGAGTAAAAGCCAACACCTCTACAATCATTGTACTACCTACAAGACCTACAAGAGGATAAAAGAGGTCTATATAGATATGTTCTTGTACAAAAAGATAACGAACCAATATATATACAATGATATAGATACTGAGATTGAATAAAACTCTATAGAAAGTTTTTTGAATAAATAAAATAAAAAACAGAGGAAGCAAAGATAGTATAATCACTAAAGTATAATTGATCCAATTTTTTTCATAAATCAATGTTCCATCTAATATATTTGAAAGAAAAGTATAATGGACTAACGGTCCTGGAATCGATCCTATAGGTGCACTTACAATATCTCCAGATCCAACTTCTGTTACACCCAAGATAACAATCTTATCTTTGAAGTATGATGGGGTGATCTTTTTCTCTACTACATCTAAAAAAGAGACAACCCTATAGCTTTCAAGGGGATAATAATTTAAACGAACTGTGCCCCTATCACTAAGATCAATAAGTTTGGATCCTATCTGCACTTGTGTATCGCTCACTCTTTGTATATCTTGGTTCAGTTTTAAACGCAACCCCTGAATTGCTAAAGTTGGATAAAGAAGATTTTGAAAATAGAGTGCAACAGGATACTCTCTAAACTTTTCATCAGATGCTCTAATAGTGGAGAATGTAGCAGATAATGTACATGATTCTAAAAAAGGAATAATATTAACTTCTGCAAATGGAGCAGATATAAAACGTGGCTTTGCATTTTGTGAGGCAGCAATCTGCATTTGCAATCTATCGAGTGCAGAATCACTTAGGATATCCAAAGCATCCTCACTAATATTTTGTGTTGCATTATGTCGTAAAAAAAATCCACAAACACTATTGTCAAGATGCTGCAACGATCGACTTAAGATACTATCTTGTTTGTATGATGTTGGTTCAGAAAAAATCATATCAAACAAAACAACATCAGCTTGAGTAAGATTATCTAAACCTTTTGCAATTTTTTCACGATCCCAAGGCCAACGTCCATATTCATTGACACTCTTCTCATCAACTGCTACAAATACTATATCATCATGTGGTTTTTTATTGTCTAACTCAAAATTAACATCATTAAAGTGTAATGCGAAACTCTCAAATGGCTCTACTTGATAATATACAAACGATAAAACAGCCCCAAGAAAAGGAAATACAAAGAGGCTATATATAAAAAAATTTCTCATACTTAGTGTTGTTGCTGATGTAACAACTTTTCAAACTCTGCAAATATCTTTTTATCTTCTTCATGAAAACT
>JAMORZ010000143.1 GCA_027063295.1 Sulfurimonas sp. | reverse complement strand
ACGAGATTGATCCAATGTGAGTTGTTGATTTTGAAAATTTTTTACATATTTATCAATATTTTGTGTAATATACTCTACATTTTCAGATTTTTTTTCTACATTTTTAGCACTTGGTGCTATTTGCACTTTTTTTTCTTTTTTTACTTGAACATCTTGATGCTTATGTGTAGCACATCCACTACCAATAATAACCAAGCCTAAAACAATACCATCAAATCTCAACATCTACTCCTTTTTCATCAATCTACATCTCCAAAACGGCTCACAACTCTTCCTACTACTTCTACCTCTTGAGGATCAAGAACTTGTGTGGAGTAAACTTGATTGTCTGAAATAATATCAAGTTTACCATCAAGACGCTTTTGTACACGCTTTATAAACAAACCAGCTTCAGTTCTAATCGTAAAAATCCCACCTCGATTTAGATCTGTTTTAGTTCTGTTAATAAAAACTATATCATTATAACTAAAAGTAGGTTCCATTGAGTCACCAGAAACATTAATAGCCTCTATATTTTTTAATTCTTTCTCACCACCAAGCATAAACACAAACTGTTCTGGAATCTCTAGTTCTTCTATTTCTTCACATTGCTCATCTGCACCACCACCTGCACTAGCGTTTACATCACTAAAGTAGCGAACCATATAGTATCTATTTGTAGCTTCTACAAGACTCTCTGGTGATTGTCCATATAAAAGCCAATTTATACTGATCGACTTTTTAGCACAAAAATCCAAAAGTGCTTCAAAAGGGATTTTATTTCGTTTTTTCATTGTTGCAAAGTTCATTTGACTTATACCAAGTACATCTGCTACATCTTTATCAAAAATCTTTTTAGAATCAAATTCTGATGATATAATATTTTTAATCTCTTCAACAATTTCAACAAAGCTATTCATAATATTTTCTCCGTTTTTTCTTGAATTATAATATCTTTTGCAATAAATGTCAAAATTTTAATGACAATTTGTCATATTATTTTTTTTAAAGAGAAAAAGATTGTAATATTTTCACATAAAAATTCAAAGGATAGAAAATGTTGATTATCTTGAAAAATGCTGAAGATATGTTTGAGAGATTAGAAAAAAGACTTGAAATACTTGCAAAAAAGATTTTTTAATCTTTCTTGCTTTCGTGTTCACGCTGTTTGTATTTTGTTTTATGGTATCCTCCAAAAACAAAGACCATGAATAAAATAAACAAGATCACCATAATAGTGTCTAAAACTGCCATTACTACCCCCTTGAAAAGCTATCAAATGTTTGTCTGATAGCATCATATAGAACAATCCCTGTGCTGATGGCAAGATTAAGACTTCGTCCATCTTTTGTCATGGGGATAGTTATATTTTGCGATTTGTATTTGTTAAGTACGGCCTCTGGAATACCAGCTGTTTCACTACCAAAAAAGATAAAATCACCATCTTTAAACTGAGCTTCAAAGTATGGCTTATCTGTCTTTGTTGTTGCAAAATAAGCATTGTTAGTGATCTCATTGTGCTTGAAAAAATCTTCCAAAGATTCCCATACATGTAGATCAAGTTTATTCCAATAATCAAGTCCAGCACGACGCACTGCTTTTTCATCTATATCAAATCCTATAGGCTTAATTAGATGAAGAGAAGCTCCTGCATTTACACATAAACGGCCTATTGCTCCTGTATTGTTTGGGATCTGAGGGTGAACTAACACTAAGTTAAAAGCCATTAAAAGATCACCGTTTTATTTGCATAAACAAAGATACGATCTTCAAGTGCAAGCTTTAAAGCACGTGAGAGCACCACCTTTTCCACATCGCGACCACTTTTTTGCATATCTCTCCAAGTGTAAGCATGATCAACTGTTGTGATATCTTGGGCGATAATTGGACCTTCATCTAGATTATTATTTACAAAATGTGCCGTAGCTCCAATAATCTTTACACCTCTGTCATAAGCTTGCTTATAAGGGTTTGCTCCAATAAATGCAGGAAGAAATGAGTGGTGTATATTGATAATCTTTGATTCATATTTTTCCACAAATTTGGGTGTCAAAATACGCATATATTTTGCAAGCACAATATAATCGATATCTTCAAACTTATCTATCTCAGCCATCACTTTTTCTTCATGTTCTGGTCTCTCTAGACCTTCATGGGAAACTGTGATATATGGAATATCAAACTTGCTTACAACACTCTCAAGTTTATCATAGTTTGAGATCACTGCCAAGATATTTGCATCTAATTCACCAGACTCATGACGAATGAGAATATCACCCAAAGCATGGAGCTCTTTTGTAGCCATAATGATGATGTTTTTTTTCTTTGGTTCTATCACTTTAACAGTTGAATCTTGTGGCAGAACTGCTTCTATAGCATCGATAAGTGTCTGTTTTTCAATAGCACCATCAACAACACTGCGCATAAAAAATTTATTATTCTCTTTATCAACAAATTCACTATTTGAAAGGATATTTAAATCACTTTCATAAAAGATTGTTGATACCTTGTGAACTAAACCTTTTTCATCATTAGCATCTATGAGAACACGGTATTGACTCATAATTGTGATCCTTTTTGCAGTTTTTCAAGTCTTGCATCTATTGTTGCTAAAGTATATTCTAAAAAGTTAAGAGTCATATCAACTTTTGCTTCTATGTTTGCATTGTTTGGTGCTTGAAACCCTTCGAAAAGAACCAGCAGTCTTTCTCGAATAGAGTTTAGATAAAGCATCTCACTCTCTAAAGTTTGTTCTTGCTCATCTACAGCAGTTTCAACAAGAATCTCTTTTTCTTCTTTCATATCTGAAACAGTTGGTTGAGTTTCACTTTTTTGTGTTTGCCCAGGAGCTTCATCTTCCATCTCTGCTAATGTAGAAAGTATTACATCTTTTAGTTCCATGCTTTTAGTAGCCACCTTTCAAACTCGTTAAACTCAACCTCTGTATCCATCTTTATGAAAAACTCTTTCATCTCTTGATTTACTTTAAGAAACTTTTTACGCATCCCTGAAAGTCTACGAATAGCGATCTTTGCATCACTGTTTTGAGGATCTTTTTTTAAAATCTCTTTATAAATCTCAAGAGCTTCCTCTTTGAGCCCTTGAAGTTCATAAATATTTGCCAGAGTGAGTGTTTGCATCTTTTTGTTTACTATTTATCTTACTATATAGTTAGCGATAATTGAACCGATCTCACTTGTTGAACAAACCTCTTTAGCATCAAATTGAGCTAAGTCTCCTGTTCTATACCCTTCACTAAGAGCTTTTTTGATCGCATTGTCAATCTTATCTGCTGCTTCAACCTCTCCAAGTGCATAACGAAGCATCATCGAAGCACTTGAGATCGTAGCGATAGGGTTAGCGATCCCCTGCCCTGCGATATCTGGTGCAGAACCATGAATAGGTTCATACACACCTATCTTCTCACCAACACTTGCAGATGGTAAAAGACCAATACTTCCACAAAGCATAGAAGCTTCATCACTTAAAATATCACCAAAGATATTTCCTGTAAGCATTACATCAAATTGTTTTGGGTTGAGCACAAGTTGCATCGCAGCATTGTCAAC
>JAMORZ010000142.1 GCA_027063295.1 Sulfurimonas sp. | reverse complement strand
CATGTGTGAAAGTTCAACATCAGGATACTCTGCAGCAACCTCAGTAACTACATCTCTCCAAAGTTGAGAAACATCAAGAACATTTGCTTTATCGATTGAGCAAACTCTTTTGTCACGTTTTTGAGCGATCTTAAATGCCTGATGAGCAATACGCTCAATCTCAGAACGAGTGTAAACCATAGTGTTCCACCCTTTATCTTCATCACGACCTTTTGGCTCACCAAAGTAGATACCACCGATAAGCTCACGAACTACCATGATATCTACACCTTTGATAATTTCAGGTTTCAGTGATGATGCATTTACAAGCTCATCATACACAACTGCTGGACGAAGGTTGGCATAAACACCAAGCTCTTTTCTAAAACGCAAAAGTCCACTCTCAGGACGTTTTTCACGTGGAAGGTCATCCCATTTTGGTCCACCAATAGCACCAAAAAGTACAGCATCAGAATTAAGTGATTTTGTGATAGTTTCTTGTGGAAGTGGATCACCTGTAACATCATAAGCGATTCCACCCATAAGTGCTTCATCGTAGCTAAACTGAAAGTCTGAACATGAAGCAACAGCATCAAGTACTTTTACTGCTTCATCAACGATCTCAGGACCGATCCCATCACCTTTGATAAGTGTTATATTGTAGTTTTTCATATTTATTTACCTTTTACTTCATTTGCTGCAAAATTCATAAGTCCACCCGCATCTATAAGCTCTTGCATAAACGGTGGAATTGGAGTGAAGTTGTATGTTTTGTTTGTTGATTTGTTTGTAATGGTACCTGCATCCATATCGATACTTACTTCATCACCCTCTTTAATCTCATTTGCCTCTTTTAGTTCAAAGATAGGAAGCCCCATATTAAAGGCATTTCTATAAAAGATTCTTGCAAATGTTGGAGCAATAACAGCTGCAACACCAGCAGCTTTAAGAGCGATCGGTGCATGCTCACGGCTTGAACCACAACCAAAATTTTCATCTGCTACGATTACATCACCAGGTGTCATTTTGTTCACAAACTCAGGGTCTGCATCTTCCATAACATGTTTTGCAAGTTCTTCTGGAACCGATGTGTTTAAGTAGCGTGCTGCGATAATCAAGTCTGTATCGATATCTTTACCGAATGTCCAAACTTTTCCATCAATATTTGCTTTTTGCATATAAAATCCTTCATATTCCTATGATTTACTAAAATAATTTTGCGATTATATCGAAAATATGGTTTTTTCTATATTAAGAGAGTGAGAAAAAAGAAAATAACAGGTTGATATTTTTTAGTATCAACCTGTTTTTAGGCTACCTATCTTTTAAGGTTATTTGTAGTTTGAAGCATCTCATCACTCGTTGTGATGATTTTTGAGTTTGCATCATAGGCACGTTGCCCAGTGATAAGATCAGTAAGTTCTACAACAAGTTCAACATTGCTAAGTTCGACAAAACCTTGACGAAGTGTTCCAAGTCCATCGATCCCTGGGATCCCATCTACAGGCTGACCTGAAGCATCAGTTTCGATAAAAAGGTTATCACCCATAGCATGAAGTCCAGAAGGATTGATAAAGTTTGTTGTATTTATCTGTCCTATTTGTGTTGCTTGTGGCTGTCCTGGTTGTACAACTGTTACAATACCATCAGTACCAATACTAATACTCGTAGCATCCTCTGGAACTGTAATCTGAGGAATAAGAATATACCCATCACTATTGACAATAGTACCATTTTCATCTACTTTAAATGCACCATTTCTTGAGTACACCTCTGTTCCATCAGGAAGCTCCATCTTAAAAAATCCACGACCAGTGATGGCAATATCAAGCTGATTATCAGTTTGTTTTAGTGAGCCTTCTGAGAAGATTTTGTTAATAGCGGTTGAACGAACCCCAAGACCAACTTCACGACCTGTTGGTGACTTTGTTACATCACTTGTTGCAGTTCCTGCATACTCCATCACATGGTACATTAAGTCTGCAAACTCTGCACGAGATTTCTTAAATCCTATTGTGTTTACATTGGCAATATTATTGGCAGTTGTATCGATCTGTGTTTGCATCCCCAACATCCCTGTTGAAGCTGTATAAAGTGATTGCATCATAGTTTACTCCTTAAATTATGCTTTTTTCGCTAGTTTTTCTATCGCATCGCGATTCATATCATTCATCTGTGTATCCATAACTTTTTGATACATCCCAACAAGTCTATTTGTCTCAATAAGCTGTGTCATCATACTCACTGCGTTTACATTACTTTTCTCTGTAAAACCTTGTAAAACAGCACCACTTTGTTCTTGTATTGCAAGCTCTTGTGGATTTTCTATTTTGTAAAGATTATCACCCTCTTTGACAAGTTTTGAGAGATCTATAGGTTGTGCGACAAAGAGTTTTGAATTTTGTGTCATCTGTGCAGTACCTGGAACATTCGTATAGATTTGACCATTTTTATCAACCTCTATAACACTATCTCCAACATTAAGGGATATTGCATTACCTGTTTTAAAATAATCACTAGGCAATACTTCATACCCTTGTTTTGTTACAAGTTTCCCCTCATCATTTGTAGTAAATGAACCATCACGAGTCAAACGAACTCCCTGAGGGGTTTTTACTGCAAAGAAAAGTCCTTCACGTGAGAGAGCAAAATCAAGTGTATTGTTACTTTTATCCATAGTACCAACAGAAAAGTTAGTATATCCATCAACTATCTGTGGAGCTCTTGTCATAGTTCGGTTGATAAATTGTGCAGATTCTTTTGTGTTGTTGTCAAGTGCAAGCTCATCACGAGCCTCTTTGTAGATTCGCATAAAGTCGCCCACAATCAGGTTGTCTTCTTTATAACCTGTTGTGTTGACATTGGCAAGGTTGTTTGCGATAGTGTCAAGTCTGTTAAACTGTGTCACCATTCCAGCAGCGGAACTGTAATAACCCGTTTGCATCAAAACCCTTTGTTCTTCGATATTTACTCGAAAATAGCAAAGAGTGTTCCACGTTTAGATATATCGTTAGTTTAAAGCCTCTGAAACAAGTTTGTTTACCACTTGAGGATTTGCTTTGCCCCCTGTAGCTTTGAGTACCTGACC
>JAMORZ010000141.1 GCA_027063295.1 Sulfurimonas sp. | reverse complement strand
ACAAAAAGCTATCAATCCTATCCATAATATAGCTACAGTTTTGGGTGATATGGCTGGAGTAGATCTTGATGATGGAGATGAACATTTTGCTCCAAGCAAGTTTGTTGTAACTGATATCCGCTCAGGTATGCAAGTTACCAATGTCACACCAAACGAGCTTAAGATGATGTTCAATGTAAGAAACAACACCCTCACAACACAAGAGGAAGTAAAAGCTTTTGTTGCTAAACATCTTGGAAGTTTTGAGTATGAGTTGCGTTTAACTCAAGGCTCGTACCCGTTTAAAACGCAGACAGATACAAAGATAGTGAAAAATATCGATAGAGCAATAGAGAGCATTTGTGCTAAAAAACCAAAACACTCTACAGCAGGTGGTACAAGTGATGCTCGTTTTATGGGTGCTTTTGGGATTGATGTGATAGAGTTTGGTGTAAAAAACGACACTATCCACTCAGTCAATGAGCGAACAACAAAAGAGGAAGTAGAAAAACTCTACGAAGTGTTTGCAAACCTTATAGAGATGTGGGAGTAGGGATGAAAATATTTGTAATGATTAGTTTTTTTACATTGATGTTGTTTGGTGCAGATATAAACTGGCCAAGTGATTATAAAGCAGCATTGACTCAAGCTCAAAAAGAGCATAAAATTGTTTATATTTTTGTCACATCCGATAGTTGTCGTTGGTGTAGAAAGTTTGCATCAACAACACTTCAAGATGAAACTGTAAAACAAAGACTCAAAAAAGAGTTTGTTACTTTACATATGTCAAGAGATCAGGTGAAAATCCCTGAGCAGTTTGAAACAAAACCAGTTCCAAGACACTACTTTGTAGATGCAGATGGAAAGATACTTTATAGCTCGCTAGGGCATAGAAGTGTATCCTCATTTCAAGCATTTATGGATTTTGCAGAGGAAAATCAAGAGGTTAAACTAAATAAGGAGACAAAATGAAATTTATACAAACAAACAATGCACCAAGTGCAATAGGACCATACTCACAAGCAGTTGTAGTTGATAATATGGTATACACATCAGGACAGATTGCTTTGACACCAGAGGGGAGTGATGAACTTTTAAGTGAAGATGTTGTTGTTCAAGCAGTTCGTGTTATGAAAAACTTAGAAGCTGTGCTTGAAGCTGCTGGAAGTTCATTGCAAAATGTGATAAAAACAACAATTTTTCTTGCAGATATGGGAGATTTTGCAACAGTTAATGAAATTTATGCAGAAGCTTTTGGCTCACATAAACCTGTACGTTCTACTGTAGCAGTGAAAACACTACCAAAGAATGCACTTGTAGAGATCGATGCTGTTGCACTACTAAACTAAAAAATAAAACATCACCTCCCTTTGGAAAAAAGGGAGGTTACTCAAAACAATGAATATATATTCAGTATTAAAATTAATAATAAAGTCCACTTTCTAAACAAGATAAATGACGAAAAAATATTTTTTATAAGCATCAAAAATAATAAAATTAAGTTAATATTATCTTAAACTTTATCTATGTATAATCTTCACCTATTATAAAAATAACTTAAGGAACTATAATGAAAAAGATAGCAATGGCAGCAATAGTAGGTTTGGCATTATTGAGTACAGCAGCAAATGCAGATGCAGATAAGGGTAAAAGAATTTACCAAAAGAAACTTAAGTCTGTTTGTGGTTTTTCTGGTGGTGATTTTGCAGCAAAGCATACTCAAGATGAGTGGACAGAAGCAAAAGAAGATGGTACTTTAGGTGAAATGATGACTGAAGCTTGTCCTGCTGGAAAAGACTTTTTTGAAAGTTCAAAATTCAAAAAGAAATTCTCTTCACACCTTTATGATTTCGTAAATGATTTCGCAAGTGACAGTGGTAACATTCCATCTTGTTAATTTCTTACATAAGGGTTGATATCAACTCTTATGTCTCTTTTTCTTAATAAAATCAAGGAATATAAATGAATAAAATTGTTTTATCTCTAGCAGTGTCTGGAGCTTTACTTTCCAATGTTTATGCTGATGATGTGGCTGATCTAAAAGCTCAAGTTGAAGCATTAACTCAGAAAGTAAAAAAATTAGAAAAGAAACAAAAACGCAACTCTAAAAAGATCTCTAAAGTAAGAGAACATGATGCAAACGATAACATCAAGTTTGATGTAGATTTTAGAACTGCTTATGATAATATTCAGTATAAAATGGCTGATGGTTCAAGAGATAATGACAATGACGGTCTATACTCTATGCGTCTTTGGCTCAATATGGGTTACAAACCAACTGATACGATGATGTTTAAAGGTCAATTAGCAGTTCATAAAGCTTTTGGTGCAAAATATTCTACATCAACAACACCGAGCAATAACTTTGATAGTTTTGATTGGGTTGTTTCAGAAAACCTTACAGATGGTACTGTAAGATTACGTGAAGCTTACTGGCTTTGGACACCAACTGCACTTGGACGTGGCTGGACACTTAGTATGGGTCGTCGTCCTGCTACAAACGGTTTTCTTATCAACCATAGAGATGATGATAAAGCAAAATCACCAATCGGGCATATTATCAACATGGAGTTTGATGGTATCAGTGCGAGTATGAAAACAGGTGATATTATAGAAGGAAGTTATCTGAAAGTTTGTCTTGGTCGTGGACTTTCAGATGCAAGTGCACGTTTCAATATGAGTGAACCTGATTATATTACATCAGACAATATGCTTCACAATATGGATCTTCTTGGTGTGATTGCAAAAGTTTATGATGATGGTCAATACACTGCATTTGCAAAATACTATAGAGCATTTGATGTAATCGGTATGGATATGACAACAAATCCAGCTGCTCCTGCTTTAGCAACTTATGGTGATGTTGATGGTGCTGCTCTTTCACTTCAAGTATCAGGTATTGGTGATGAGATCAGTGACTTCTTAGATGACACAACAGTGTTCGCATCGTTTGCATGGTCAAATACGCTACCTAAAGATGATCAAGCAATGTTAGGCTCAACAGATAAAGAGAGTGGTACATCTATCTATGTAGGTGCACAAATGCCAAATATGACAGGTGGAAAATTTGGTATAGAGTATAACCATGGTTCAAAATACTGGAGACCATTTACTTATGCAGAAGATACTATGGCAGGATCAAAAATGGCTGTTCGTGGTGATGCTTATGAAGCATACTGGACACAACCTATCATAGATAAGATTTTTACAATGCAGATAAGATATACCTACATGGATTATGACTATACAGGTTCTCAAGCATTCTTTGGAGATGCTGGTACACCAATGACAATGGCTGATGCAAAAGTAGCAGGAGTTGATGCAGTAGATACTGCACAAGATCTCAGAGTATACTTCCGTTACAGATATTAAAAAAAAGGGAAAAAATGTCAGAAAAAAAATTAGATTTTATGGATGAAGTTATTAACAAAGAGGGTATGAGTCGTCGTGACGCCTTAAAATTTATGGGTATTTCGCCAATTGCAGCAAGTGTTATTGCAAGTACTGGTAGTGGATCTATCACTCAAGCTGAAGCTTCAAGTGCAAAAGGTAAGATTGTTATCGTTGGTGGTGGTGCTGGTGGTATTATGGCTGCTGCAAGACTTAGTAGTGCACTTGCAAATCCAGATATTACACTTATTGCTCCAAATGAAACACATATCTATCAACCAGGTCAAGTTTTTGTTGCTGCTGGTGAGATGACAACAAAAGATCTTTTAAGAGAAAACAAAAACTTTATCCCTAGTGATGTAAAATGGGTAAAAGATGAAGTAAAAACTTTTGATCCAGATAACAACAAAGTGGTTACTCGTTCAGGTG
This sequence comes from Sulfurimonas sp., assembly GCA_027063295.1. Lineage (GTDB taxonomy): Bacteria > Campylobacterota > Campylobacteria > Campylobacterales > Sulfurimonadaceae > Sulfurimonas. The sequence continues at coordinate 2,842 of JAMORZ010000141.1, read as the reverse complement.
AAGAGATCTCTTATGATTACCTTGTAGTAGCAACTGGTCTTCAGTATCACTATGAGTGGATTAAAGGTTTAAGTGTTGAAGATATTGGAACAAATGGTATTTCATCAGTGTATCTTAATAATCCAGAAGAGGGAACTGCAAAGGGTGGAGATATCACAAAACAATGGTTTGATGATCTTCATGCAGCTGCAAAAGGTGGTAAAAAACCAAAAGTTATCTGTACACAACCAAACACACCTATTAAATGTGGTGGTGCTCCACAAAAGATCCTTTATTTAAGTGATGACTACTTAAAACGTGATGGTTTAACTGCAGATTTTACATTTGCAACAAATGGTGGAAAACTCTTTGGTGTTGCTTCTGTTAATAAAACACTTAACGAAGTGGTTCAACCATATTATGGAAACATTACAAATAAATTTAAACATAACCTTGTTGAGATTGATGTAAAAGGAAAAGTAGCTACATTTGAACACAAGTATGAAGTAAAAGGTGAGTATGATGAGGATCTAGAAGAGTACGATATGATCCAAAAAACAGACATTGTAAAAATGCCTTATGATTTTATTCATGTTGTACCACCAATGGCTGGTGTTGATGCAGTAGCAAACTCAAAACTTGCATGGCAAAAAGGTAGCGGTAAAGGTTGGTTAGAGGTAGATAAAGAGACTCTTCAACACAGACGTTACAAAAATGTATTTGGTATTGGTGATATTTGTGGTGTGCCAAAAGGAAAGACAGGTGGATCAACTCGCCACCATGGTCCTATTATGGTTGCAAACCTTCTTGCAACAATGGAAGGAAAAGAGCCTAAAGAGAAGTTTGACGGTTACACAGTGTGTCCACTTAAAACTCGTTATGGTAAGATTATTATGGCTGAGTTTAACTACAAAGGTGAAGCACCATCATTCCCACTTGCAGTTGGTGAAGAGAGATGGATGTGGTGGGCATTTGACCTTTATATGTTAGAACCTATGTATTGGTATCTAATGCTAAGAGGTTTAATGTAGTATGAAAAATGTGTTGATAAGAGAAGTACTTTTATTTTGTGCTTTACTTGTCATCCTTATGTTTTTGATGCATCCTGACTTGCTCTCCTCACCTGAGGGGAGAGTTCTATCTATGCAAGAGAGGGAAAATTATCTTCATCCTCTTGTATACACATCTCTTATCTATTTTGTGGTGTTTGTATTAAGATATGTTACAAAAAAACTCTTGAAGCTTCTCAAGAAGTTGCAAAATCGCTAACAATTAAACTTTGCTTAAAGCTTGTTTGGGTATAATTGCGAACTTTTTAGTAGAAGCCAAGGGTCTACTATTTCAGATTTAAGGAATATTATGTACGCAATTATTAAAAACGGTGGTAAGCAATATAAAGTTCAAGAGGGAGATATTCTTTCTTTAGACAAAATGTCTCTTGAGCCAAAAGCTACAATCGAAATCAAAGAAGTTTTAGCTGTAAATGCTGGTGAACTTAAAGTTGGAGCTCCATATGTTGATGGTGCTGTTGTAACTGCAGAAGTTATCAACGAAGGTCGTGATAAGAAAGTTGTTATTTTCAAAAAACGTCGTCGTAAAGATTCTAAAGTTAAACGTGGTTTCAGAAGAGACTTTACTCGTGTTCGTATCACGAAAATAGCTGCATAAGCTTAAATAAATAGAGGAGATTAAAGATGGCACATAAGAAAGGTCAAGGTAGTACACAGAATAATCGTGACTCAGCTGGTAGAAGACTTGGTGTAAAGAAATTTGGTGGTGAAGCAGTAATCGCTGGTAACATCATTATCCGTCAACGTGGAACAAAAGTTCACCCAGGTAAAAATGTAGGTATGGGAAAAGATCATACTTTATTTGCACTTGTTGATGGTGTAGTTGCGTTTGAGCGTAAAGATAAAAAACGTAAACAAGTTTCAATTATACCTGCTGCATAATTCTACAATTCAGGCTCTATGCCTGAATGTTTCTACACTCTTATCAATTTAGGTTCTCAAACCTTCAAAACAACAAATATTTAACAATTTACTTTTGCATTACAAGTTAATTTTTAAGTATTAAAGGAAAGCAAATGTTTACAGACAGTGTCGAACTCACAGTAAGTTCAGGAAAAGGTGGACAAGGGTGTGTTGCGTTTCGTCGTGAAAAGTTTGTACTCAATGGTGGTCCAAACGGTGGTGATGGTGGAAAAGGTGGAGATATCTACTTTAAGTGTGATAACAACACACATACACTCTCACACTTTCAAAGAAGAATGCACATAAAAGCTGAAAACGGAAAACCGGGTGAGGGTTCTCGTATGACTGGAAAGTCTGGTGCAAAAAAGGTGATTATTGTACCACCAGGAACTCAGATAGTAGATCAAGAGAGTGGAGAAGTTCTCTTTGATATGCTTCATGATGGTCAAGAGGAGAAGTTTTTAGAGGGTGGAAAAGGTGGACTTGGAAACTACCACTTTAGAAGTCCAACTAACCAAAGACCAACTTATGCTCAGCCAGGTGAAAAGGGTGAGACACGTCTCATCAAGCTTGATTTGAAACTGATCGCGGATGTAGGGCTTGTTGGTTTTCCAAATGTTGGAAAATCTACACTCATCTCAACGGTATCAAATGCAACTCCTGAGATTGCTAACTATGAGTTTACAACACTTACTCCAAAACTAGGTCAAGTAAATATTGGTGATTATGAGTCGTTTGTAATGGCAGATATTCCAGGTATTATTGGTGGAGCTCATGAGGGAAGGGGTCTTGGTATCCAGTTTCTTCGCCATATTGAGAGAACAAAGATCTTGCTTTATATGGTAGATCTTGGAAACTACCGAGAACTCACAGAGCAGATAGATACACTC